>CAUZBD010000372.1:0-3554 GCA_963577795.1 Planctomycetota bacterium
GGAAAGTGCGTTGATCTATAAATTTCGTTTCCACACCCCCCAGTGAAATAGTTACTGTCGGTCTCACGCTTACCGTAAAAGTTTTGCCAATTGGGATCGACTCCTCGTTTCACACGCCACGGATGCGGCTGACTGATACGATAACAGTTGTTGTAGTTCACAGCCGAATGATTTGAAGTGGGCCCCGGTATATAAGGATTGCGAATGATGTATCGCCGGTCGACAGGGACTGCATAGATTGCCGGCTGGCCACCGGAGCAAGGAAAGCGATCACCGAGGTCGTTCATCGTCATCCCGAAGGTTCCCACTGTCCCAGCCACCGGTTCAATTGCAGAACCATCAGGCAGGATGCGGAAGTCCGTATTACCGATTTCGACCGGTTCATCGAGATGGGGGCCAGTAATTTTCCCACCCCCGCCTCCGCCCCCAATATAAATCCAATTATCTTTGCCCCAACGTGGATTGTTGATTGCTCTCTCAAGGACACGCACATTGAAACCTGTAAAAAGAGTCTCGCGAAAATCACATTCTCCATCATTGTCTTTATCAGCAAGGTAGACGATGTCGGGAGCGGCGACTGCAATCACACCGTCCTTGACCGGCACGATGCCATAGCAGGGATCTAAATCGTCTGCCCAGATATTCGCCTGATCCATCACACCATCGCCATTGGTGTCCTTGAGTAACTTCACAACCCCATGCTGAAATTCTTTCGCTTTTTCAATATTCTCTTTGGAAGCTGGGATCCGCCGCACCTTGGTATCGAGTTCACCTGTTTTGTTCAGTTCGACGACATCGAGATAGCCTTCATAGTTGTAGCCATGCAGTTCCGACACAAACAAACGCCCCTTTCCATCGAACGCAGTACAGACGGGTTCGGTCACCAATGGTTCGGAGGCCACCAATTCAATCCGCAAATTTTCTGGAAGTTGAAAGCGCGTCGCACTTTGTTCGGGATTGAGTGGCTTTGGTGTATCGGCAGCTTTCTCAACAATATCTGCAGCCGTCGCGTAGGGAGCAGCCGTACATAAAAACACCAGACCAAACAGAAACAGTGCAGCGCGAGTGAGGGGGGTGAGCATCGGGATTTTGTCTTTCGTAAAAAACGATTGAATCGCGAGAAAGAAAGGGAGGGAGAATCTGTAAACCGCGGGATGTCTTTTCCTCTGCAGGGCAGGTTCGTTGTCTATCCATGATAGACGAATATTGTCCTGTTTCCAAGGGTTACGGCGAGCGTGACGAATCATTCAAGTGAAAATCGTCGGCCGATAAAATAGGAACCGGACTCTCGGTCGCTCATCACAGACCACGCTATAGTATAAGCGAGCGTCTGCCACCGAATTCCTTTTTTACCGACATGTTTTTGATGCCGGCAAACACATCGGCATGCGTCTAACCTCGCATTCGCAGAACAAAAAAACGCTCCTACTGCATGAGCCCACGCGGAAGCGGATTTTAATTTCTGGATTTCCTGTGAGAAAATTTCCGGCGTCTACCAGTCAATTTGGGATGCTTCAAAAACAGGACCGTCCACACAGGTCCGCTTGTAATCCCACGTGCCACTGGCATCTCGAACGCGGGTAACACAACTGAAGCAGATACCAATTCCGCAGGCCATGGGAGTCTCTAGAGAAACCTGGCAGGGAATATCAGCCTGGGAGGCAATGCGGGCAACCGCCTCCATCATCAGTTCGGGACCACAACAGACAATGCGGGTTTGCCTAGATGCAGATGATCCAGTCGTTGTTTTCTCGGCGAGCAAATCTTTTAATAAATCGGTTACCAAACCTTGGTGCCCCATCGTTCCATCATCGGTACTCAACCGCACATCGACTCCCATCTGTTCAAAACGTGCAACGTCTGCCAGATACTCGGCACTGCGGGCACCATAACAAAGAGTCACACGCTGGGTGGAGGAGGCCATTCGCGGAGGGTCGCCGTAAGACCGTCGTCCGAATACTTCCTGAGCGAGGGCGGGAAATGGTGTTTGACCAATCCCGCCTGCCACCATCACCAGATGGTCCGCCTCCTGGGGTGGAAAACCATTTCCCAATGGCCCCCACACATCCAGTTCTACCCCCGCAGTCAATTGGGCCAAGCGACTGGTCATCTTACCAAGGACCAAATAAACAATGTCGAGCCCAGTCGGATTTCCGGATGCATCAAGCACGGTGTCGTAAAGTGCCAAAGGACGCCCCAAAAGTGGATCGTCGTAGCCAGCAAGCCGAACCATGATGAACTGCCCCGGAACGATGCGGCTTGCAATCTCAGGACAGTCGAAACGAAGGCGAAAAGTCTCTTTTGCTAAGGGTGTATTTTCGAGGATGCGCACTTTGGCTTGCGTTGCCTGATCCGGATAGTACGATGCACTCAGAGGATGACTCATCGCTTGCCCCGCGCCCGTGTTTTATTTCTGACAGAGCGCGGTTTTGACTTTTTTGCCTTCCTGCCAGGACGGGCATTGGGACTCTCCGACTGCAATCCGCTCGCCTTGGTTACCGTTTTGGACCGACTCGCTTTCGCAATCGTTCCTTCACCGGAGACCAACCGCTTCAACGCTGCAAGTTCGGTTCGCTCAAGCGGTCGGGCATCGCCCTGTGGCAAATTGCCCAGTTTCAGCGGTCCGAGTGTAACCCGTTTGAGTTGCTGAACTTTATGCCCCAGCGTAGCGAGCATTCGACGGATTTCTCTATTTTTACCCTCGCGCAGCGTAATTTCTAAAACGGTACTCTGCTTGTGTGCCCGTTTCATCCGCACGCCCGCCACGGCCACCCTGCCCTCTGCCAACTGCACCCCACCTCGCAAACGATCTAAAATCGATCGGTTGGGGAGTCCCGCTACCTGCACATGGTATGTTTTTTCCACACCGTACCGCGGATGTGCGAGTTTTTGTGCCAGCCCGCCATCGTTGGTGAGCAGAATCAACCCCTCACTCTCGCGGTCGAGTCTACCTACCGAAAACATGCGAGCCGATTCATCCGGAACGAGATCGACAATCCGCATCCTGCCCGCTGGATCTCGATGTGTGCAAACCACACCTTTCGGCTTGTTGATCATGTAGTAGACCTGTCGCGATTGCACCAGCGGCACCCCATCCACGCGAACTGTTTGTTCTTCGAGATCAACTTTGGTCCCCAACGTCGTGACGACCTGCTGATCGACTTCCACCCGGCCCTCGAGGATCAACTGCTCGCATTGCCGCCGACTGGCAATACCCGCCGCCGCAATTACTTTTTGCAATCGCTCTGGACCGGTTCTCGTTGTGGTCGCTTTTCCGCGCTCTCCATTGCGCCGGGGCGGCGATTGCCGTCGCTTCTCCGCTTTTCGCATCGCTTTGATCCGATTCGTCTAAAAGGTACCGCGTGGCTTATATTCGCAGATCAGTCGAGTGCTGATCGCGGAGATTATGATAAACGAACGGTTAGGCTGTTCCCAGCCGCCTCTTCGGTAAAGGGCGGAAAGCCCGGCGAACACATGCAGATCAAGGACCTCCGCCAGTCTTGCACGGAAGGACAATAATCACAGTCGCGATTGCCCGAGGAACGCATGAGGGA
>CAUZBD010000373.1:0-3553 GCA_963577795.1 Planctomycetota bacterium
AGCCAATGCGGAGGTGATCCAGTTGACCGCCAAAGCGTATGGGAAATCGCCCGATTTTTACGACTTCCTCAGGCGTCTGGAGGTTTATAAGCAGACGTTCGGTGCCGACACCCGCTTGATCCTCTCGACCGAGAGTGACCTGTTCCGCCTGCTCAAGGACCCGAACGCGCAGCCCTGAGCCGCGCGCAAAGCTCCATCGCGGCCCACGTAATCGGTGGGACAATTTTACCGGCCGATGGACTATCTCTCCGCTTAACGCCGCGAGGTAAAGAGCATCAAGACGTAGTAAAACATCAGGGCGATCGACGAAAAGAGCTGGAGCGAGGCCGCCACGTAGCGATCTTGCTCATAGCGATGCAGTACGTTGGAGGTATCGTAGAGCACCGCAGCTCCTGCAAAGCCGATCATCGCCACTGAGAACCACGTGCCGAGCTGAAAACCGAACAGCACACTCGCCACGATCAGTACCAGCGCCACAACAAAAGACCACATCAGGACGCCGCGGAGAAAAGAAAAATCTTTGCGCGTCACAAAGGCGACGACGGTTAATCCGGCGCAACCCAGAATTGTGGTACCCGCCGCGCTGGCAATCACGTTGCTTCCGTCGTAATTCTGCGAGTAAGCATCAGCGACAAACAAAAGTGGCACAAAGATAATCGCTTCGGCGGCGACAAAGGCCAAGAGTGCCAGATATTGCGCGCCAAGCGACTTGGAGGTTGCGGCCGCTCGCGAAGAGAACCAGCCGACGAGCATAAAGCCCCCAAGGACAAACAGCCAGTTGACTCCCATCAGTGCCGACGCAATCTTTTCGGCGGCGCCGCTTTTAAAAAGACCGATCTCGATCAGCGTGAACAGGGCGATCGCTCCGAACAGGTGGTTGTAGGTGCGGACGATAAATCGGCTCCGCACATCGGCGCTTGCTTGGGCAACCGGGATGGGCTGTAAAAAAGTATCTTCGCTATGCATGGCAAACTCCCTTGAATGGATCGGCAGGACCATTCCATTATCGGCCTGTCGCGACTGGGGGGCAAGATGAGATGAACGGATTGCATATCGGTGCGTTGAGAAAAATCCGCTGAAAAGTGGCAGTGGCTGCTGCAGGAAGGGAGGACTCTAGCGCGGGCGGGCGAAATTCACCGCTTCGGTGCCCTCGTGAATCCAGTCGTGGACCTGATCGCTTGAAATGTTTTCGACGTGCCCGTCGGCATAGAGGTAGTTGGCGCCATCGCCATGCCGGTCGATGGCTATTTCTGCGGCGATCTCGTCGAAAAGTTCATGCTCTTCGTGCTCGTGCTCGTGATGTGCCTCCTCTGAAAACCAGTCCCACGAGTCGACGTGATCCCCGTGGGCTCCGGCGGCCGCCTCAAAAAGCATGATGGTGCTACTTGCACTGTGGAGGCGGTAGAGGTTGGAGTATGCTCCAGCTAATGCGGAGTGTTCGTGCCCTTCTTCGTGTTCGTGCTCTTCTTCATCCGCGTGATCCTCTTCGTCCACCCGCGCGCAGAATCCGTTGAGGACGTAGCTCGTTAAGTTGTTTTCGAGTCGATAGTCTGCTTCAGGATCCGTAGGGCAGATACGGATAACGTCGACCTCCTCAAGATAGGGACCGAGTTTGGCAATCCAACTTTCATCGGCATCGAGGCCGTGACCGGTGACCTTGGGAAGATAGCCTCCGTGGGATCCAGCATAGGTGTGCATTGCAATGCCACATTGCCGCATGCGACTGGAACACATTGCTCGATTTGCCGCTTCACGCACCGAGCTTATCGCCGGAATTAAAAGCGAAATAAGGAGGCCGATCACCGCGATCACCACCAGAAGTTCAACGAGGGTAAACCCGTCCGTCCGTCGGTTGGATGATTTTGGGTTATGCCTCATGTCCTCTGCCTCCGCGTTTAACGATGTTGCCCTTGCACTACTGCATTACAGACTTTTGCGCAAAATCCGTCAATGGTTTTAATCATTCAATCAATGAACTGATTGAATGATGGTTCAACTGCACCGTAAAATAGAGTTTAAGACAACAGTTCGGGAACCACGTGTGCTGGTAGCACGCCGGTCAACCGCTGATCGAGTCCCTGGTATTTGACACTGAATCGCTCGTGATCGAAGCCAAGCAGGTTCAATACAGTCGCGTGGAAATCGCGAATGTGGAGCGGTTTTTCCACGATGTTGTAAGAGAAGTCGTCGGTCTTTCCGTAGATCTGTCCCCCGCGCACACCACCGCCGGCCATCCACATCGTAAAACACCGCGGATGATGATCGCGACCGTAGTTCTGTTTCGAAAGACCACCCTGCGAATAAATCGTCCGGCCAAATTCACCACCCCAGATGACGAGCGTATCTTCGAGCATTCCGCGCTGTTGGAGATCTTCGAGCAGGGCATAACAAGGTCGATCGACATCTTTGCACTGGTAGGGCATGCGGCCACCTAAGTTGCCGTGATGGTCCCAGTTGTTGTGGTACACCTGAATGAACCGCACCCCGCGCTCGGCCAGGCGACGGGCCATCAGCGCGGTGTTGGCAAACGTGCCGGGCTTCTTCGCATCTTCACCATAAAGTTCAAACGTGTGTGCCGATTCACTGGCGATATCCGTCAGTTCCGGAACACTCGCCTGCATCCGGAAGGCCATTTCGTACTGATGCATCCTTGTCTGTGTATTCGGATCGCCGACCCGGGCGTGGGCGATCGCATTGAGTCGATTGAGGTCATCGATGGTCCGACGACGGATGGAAGAAGAGACACCCGGCGGATCGTTAATATACAGGATCGGGTCGCCCTTACTGCGAAAGGAAACGCCTGCGTGTTCTCCCGAGAGATAGCCATTGCTCCAAAGCCGCGAGGAAATCGCTTGTTCCTGGTCGCGATTGGTGGGAACGGCCACGAGAACCACAAAGGTCGGGAGGTTTTCGTTCATCGTGCCCAAGCCGTAGGAGGCCCAGGATCCCAGGCAGGGTCGACCGGTGATCTGATTGCCCGTTTGCATGGCGGCAATCGCCGGTTCGTGGTTGATCGCCTCGGTGTGCATGCTCCGCATCCAGCAGATGTCGTCTGCCTTGCGGGCGAGGTTCGGCAACAGTTCCTTGTTCATCCACATCCCGCATTCGCCCACCTGGTGGAACTTGTATTTCGAGGGGGCAATCGGAAAACGCGACTGTCCGCTGGTCATTGTGGTTAGCCGTTGCCCCATCCGCACGCTTTCTGGAAGGTCCTTGTCGTACCACTTGTGCATGACCGGCTTGGGATCGAACAGGTCCATTTGGGAGGGCCCACCGACCATGTGTAAATAAATCACCCGCTTGGCCTTGGGCGTAAAGTGAGGTCCCTGAGCCGGCTGGCCGCCGGACGACGCATCGACCTGAGCCGCTGCTGATAATTGTGCGATCGCCGCCCCGCCAAGCAGATGGCCGCTGCGGGCAAAAAAGGAACGACGGTGATGCATCATTGGTTCAGGAAGATTCAACATCGGTGACTCTCTTTTTATTTATTGAGTACTTCATCGAGATTAAACATTTCACTGGCCACCATCGTCCAGGCAGCCACGGCTGCCGG
>CAUZBD010000374.1:0-3542 GCA_963577795.1 Planctomycetota bacterium
TAAGAATGATAAAATCGAACTGCAAATGACACCGATGATCGACATCGTGTTTCAGTTACTGGTCTTCTTTATCATGACCTTTAATGTGGTCGCCCAAGAGGGAGACTTCAACATTCGCATGCCTGCCATTGGAGCTCCCCAGGATCAATTGGAAGAGATTGAAAAACAAACGCTCAAGGTCAGAATGCGGGCGAATGATGCAGGCGATCTCATTGAGCTTAAACTGAACGATGCGGTACTCTCCGGTGGCGGTAATCCGTTTGCAAACTTGCACAACAAGATACTCTCCAAAGTACAGGATGCCGGCGGTCCCGACGAAGCGGCCAATCTGCTCGAGGTAGAGTTCGAGTGCGATTACGATTTGAAGTACAATAATGTGATTGAAGCGATCACGGCTGTTTCAGGCAGTCGCTCGCGGGATAGCGATAAAATTCAACGTCTGATCGAAAATATCAAGTTCGCGCCACCGAAAAAGAAGGCGGGCTCCTAGTCCACTGATGGGGAACGCGACTACTTCGGCTTCTGCAGGTTTGTGACCGCCGCGCGATAGCGTGGATTTTCGGCGACCTGCTGTTCGGCTAGGATTGCCTCGAGTTGATCTCGGCCGACCACTGCTCCCCAGCTTCGCAGCCATACGACCGTATCGGCCACCTGCCAACCGGGACTTTCGTATCCGGCGGCACGGGCCAGGTTCAAGCTCCGCAGATTGTTGTGCAACTGCCGCTGTTCAGCCGCTCGGCCATGGCGATCGCACCACAGCATCCAGCGGATCAAATGATCGGCGAGGCGACGGGCTTGAGCGGGGTCTTTTTGCCATGCGATGCCGGGAATGAAGAGTGGTCCGCCTTCCCAGGGGATGCCTGTGGCGGCAGGATCAAAGTGATAGGCTTCTGCAATCGCAGCGGCCACGCGTGCAGCGTCTCCGCCTGCGGCACGCGTTCCGAGGTAGGCGGCTGCCTGTCTGCGGACATTTTGGTCTTTTGCGGTACGCATCACCCGCACGAGTTCCGCTTCACTTTGCGCGAGGATCATCGGAGTGAGAGCTGCCTGGAGTTGGGGCTGGCGGATGGAAAGCGCAAGCAGTTCTTGGGCGCTCGTGCGATCGCCCTCTTCTTGCAGTTTGGCGATCAGCCGAATGCTGATCGGTCGGCCGAGGGCGGGAAAGGTAGGAATCAGAGCAGCTTTTTCGATCAGTGCCGCGGCCGAGCGGCAGCGATCCACGCGGGCCGCAGCGGCCCAGGTCCGTACGAGTAGCGGTTGCCTCGGGTCATTCTGTATTTCCAGGAGCAATTCATCCACATCTTGCCCTGGAATCGCGGCCAGAGCGGCAATCGTCCAGCCACGGCCTGCGAGGGGAATATCGGTATGGGCCTGGTGAGCCAGGGCCTCAGTGATTTGGGTGCGTTGGGCTGCATTTTCCAGCGCGAGCGCAGCCGCCTCATCCAGGCAAGCTTCACCCTGAAGTGGATCTGCCAGTCGATCGAGAATCGCCGGGAGTGTCTCGGGCTCCGCTGCGGTTACCAGCGGCGCAGAAAGGTAAACCAAGGCAAGAAGCAATACCCGCAGAGAGCCGCAACGTTTGAGAATGCAGACCAACCCCATCGAACCGAGAAGGAAGCTGCCGAGGAATCTGAACCAGGAAACTCCAGCCCGCACCGATCCCTCTTTGCGGATGCCCGGCTGCTTTTCTGCCGGCCCATGACGGAGCGTGTCGTAGGTGCTGGCTTTATTTTTTGATTGTGGCATCTGATAACTGGCGAAAGTGAGGTTTTGATCGGCAACCACCGCGCGAGGAAAATCGCCATCGATCACCGTGAGCGTCATCGAGCGAATCTCCTCGACTGCCTGCTGAACCGTTGCCTCGGCTTCCTTTTTAAGAAAGGCAGCATGGAGCGTATCGATCTCCGCTCCGCGAAGGCCGAAATGTTCGCCGACCGCGAGCAGTTTTTTTTCGGTCTCTTCCTGAGGCAAGGCGAGCGTGCCATCTCGAGCGGCCAACAGGTCAGCGGCAAAGAGGCGTTTGGCTTCCCCATTTTTTGGATCGGGATTGCGCCTCTGGGCGAGTCCCTCAAGGTGCCACTTGCGCAGATCCTGCTCGGTGCCGCCAATCAGGCGCAGTGGCAGCGGATCGGTCAGGTTTCGATAAATGGCATTGCCTGTAAGTTGGCGCCGCACGGTACTCTCGGAGATGGAGTTGATCCGCTTGGGTCCATCGGTGAGCAGGTAAACAATATTGCGAAGCTCACCCTCATTGAACGCGCTGAGCCGCATCGGCACTACAAGCTTATCGGTTTTAAAACGAAAGCCCATGCCTTGCACAAATCCATCAAAGACAGAACCGGCAGGCAGGTTCTCCTCGACTTTGCGCTGACCGGGCATCGGATCGACGCCACGCTTTTGGCCCACCTTGGTTTTAATAGCCACAAAGCACCATCGGTCGGCCACGTAGTCTTCGCAGACCGCGTCCATGCCGATTGGGTAGCGAAATCCATTTTGATCCATCCATTTCTTCAGGGCTGCGGCGCTCCCGGCTTCCAGCACGGCCACCTCATACATTCCGACCGCTTCGCGGCGAATGACCCGGACCGTGTCTTCGCTAAACGCGAGTGCGTCTTCCCTTACCGCTCCACCGATTCCTCGTTGGGATTTTGAAAAGGCAACCGGTGGATTCAGGTTGATGACCACTTCCGGTGGATCCACCGCCGCGGCAATCTGCGCAAAGATATTGTCCGGCACTTTGCGGATGGCCGGTGGGGTAGGGAACGGGATCAGCATCCCAAAATTGTCGACATCGCCCTCAAACCCGGGGCGAATGACAAAGGTTTCGATGCCCTCTTTGTAAAACACATAGGTCTGCTGCTCACCGACGCGGGCCAGTATCGGTGGCTGACCGACATAGATCGGCGGCACCATCCCACAGGGATCGGCTACAGCCTCAATCGCGATGATCGAAAAGAGGATTGTCCACAAACTGTGCTTGCATAGGGTTGTCGTTTGCATCTTTGTTCTCCACGAGTTGAAGTTTGATCTCAATGTGCCCCGGTCCGTCCCGATTTCCATCACTGACCCACAGCGTTCCCATTTCTTGCCAATCGGCATCGCGTTTGACGACCGTGAACCACGGTCCTGCCACAAAGTGGACCCCCTCGAGTCACAAGCGGGTCCAGAGGTGATCGAGCCCTACGCGCTTGACTGTGCCGCTTGTGACGAGTGGTTGTAGCCCACTGGCGTGCATCGTAAAGACGTGTCGCCGGTCGAGCGGTACGCGGATGTTTGTCAAGGCCGAGCGAACATCCCCCGACTCATCCAGGATGCGGAGTGAAATGAAGACGTGCGTCTTTTCCAACTCCTCATCGAGTACCATCCGCCAGAGCGGATCGATGGACGTGACCTGCTGGATGAGCCAGTGCTGCCGGCTTTGTCGGCCATAAAAAAGAATTTTTTCTAGCGGCACATTGTCGGCCGTGGGCGCGGCCTGCTGATACGCGACGAGCAACTGCCGAAAGGCATCCGCGGTAAGCGGTGCTGTCGGATGTCGGCTT
>CAUZBD010000375.1:0-3530 GCA_963577795.1 Planctomycetota bacterium
AATCTTGCTTAGGATCCAAAAGTCCTGAGTCTACATCCAGCGACCTAAAATCAGCACGTACAGCTTCCGCGGACGCTTGATCTGGGATATTGAGGGGATCCTCGGCATGGCCACGACTTGTGGTAAGTGGACTTTCCTCGCGGCCGGGGTCGGGTTGCTTCCAAAAGGTGGACCGATATTCCGGATCTGACAAACCATTGCGTTGATCTCGATCTCTCCATGCGGCTTCGCTGGCTGCCCCCAGCAGGCGTAGCTTCCACATGCCCGTGAAGCCCGCATTGACCATCAGCGCAAAGAGCAGCAGTACCAGCGGCAAACCAAGCACCATTTCGAGCGGCGCAAGGCCGGAACGAGAGGCCCGTAACGATCTCCCTGTCGCCGAGGAGTATCGGCGGGAAACGGGGTCTTTACGGCGGTTGGTTTGTTGGGCGCACATCTTTACATCTCTTAAAACCCCTCGCCAAGGCGGAAGTTCCGCGGAGGGGTAATTTTGCGACTCTGGTTCGCTTAAATCAGCCAAATATGCGTATTTATGCTGATTTCCGTCTCCCAGGCAAGGCAGACCCGGCGGATCTGTTGAGGCCCTAATAATGGGGTGGCTTTTCCTCGGGAAGGTCCTCGGAGCCGCCGCCTTTTTCCAAGTGTCCCATTCGCGCAGCGAGTTGTCGTAGGGATTGCCGAACGGCATCAATTTGCGCCTGTTGATCGCGGAGAACCTCGCTGAGTTGATCCGCTATTTGTTCTTGGAAAGCGAGTTTTGTTTCGATCCCCACAAGCCGTTCATTATCCATCGGCGGATCCCTTCAGCTGGCTTTTGATTTGAATGGAGAAGAGGCTTGGTCGTTAAATGTGGCGATCCACTGCATCGGCAATTTTACGGCAGCGGGCCATGAGGTTTTTAAAGGCCTCAAAAGTTAATGACTGGTAACCGTCCGAAAGCGCATTTTCCGGATCCGGATGTACCTCGACGATCAGTCCATCGGCACCGGCAGCAATCGCAGCGGCCGACATGTCCTCAACCATATACGCGTGGCCCGTCCCATGACTGGGGTCGATGACAACCGGCAAGTGTGTTTTATGATGCAGATAGGGAACCGTGGCCAGTGATAGTGTAAACCGCGTATGACTTTCGTAGGTGCGAATCCCTCGCTCACATAAAATCACTCGACTGTTGCCGCGATCTAAAATATACTCGGCCGCAAGTAACAACTCATCCACCGTAGCACTTGGTCCTCGTTTGAGAAGGACTGCGCGATCGACAGACCCTAGAGCCTCAAGCAAGCGATAGTTCTGCATATTACGGGCACCCACCTGGAGTACATCGGCATAGCGGGCCACAAGTTCAACGTCTTCGGTCGCAACCACCTCTGTGACAATGGCAAGCCCCGTTGCCTCCCGAGCCGCTTTTAGTAATTGGAGTCCTTCTTCTTTCATTCCCTGAAAGCTGTAAGGGCTCGTGCGCGGTTTAAATGCGCCTCCGCGCAAGGCATGTGCGCCGCTCTGTTTGACCGCCTTGGCGGTTTCCATGATCTGGGATTCGTTCTCGACACTGCAGGGACCCGCGATCATCCCGATCTGCTGGCCTCCTACTTGGAGACTCCCTGCTTCAACGATCGTTTTATCTGATTTAACTTCCAGGCTTGCTACCTTATAGGGTGCTGAAATGGCAACCACATCGGCAACACCATCGCCGATGGCGAGCGATTCTTTGGTACCATCGCGCTTGACGCCAATCGCAGCAATTACTGTTCGTTCTGTACCAACAATGACATGGGCACGGAGGCCCAAGTTCTCAACCTGCCCAGCCATATGGGCGATCTGGTCCTGTGTTGCACCTGCTCGCATCACCACAATCATCGTTTTCTCCGCAATAAAGATAATTTGGCTGCCGCGTCTACGCACAGCCAGCCTCAGGTGATTTTAAACCATGAGGGCATGTTAAAGGTAGGACCCGAGTTGGGGTTTACTCGGTGGAAAAACGATCCAGATAGTTGGCGACTTCACCCTGCACACTCGGTTGCTGTAAGACAATCAGTGATCGGGAGGGTTGATCCACAATCATTCGGCCCTTCCCACCGCCGGATATCCACGAGTGAGGAGTGATCTCGTCGCGGAGTATGGACAGAATGTCCTCGCTCTGCTCCCCGATGCTTGGAGGGAGGGAATAGATTCGCAGGACCTGAGCAGGTTCTAGCCCTGAGTCCCAGGTGACGATGATTGTCCGATCGTCCATAAGCTGGTAGGTCAGTCCCAGGGGCGGGAGCGTACGGTCGAGCAAATCTTCGAGCGACTGTTTTTCCTGGCCGACGTCAATTATTTGTTCGTTCGATATTCCACAGCGCAAAAGCTCTAATTCATCCAGCACAATGTCGCTATTAATCCGAGACGATAGTTGCCGCAAGTAGGCGACGAGCATCAGCGGTTCCCGAGTCCCGTATTCCACAATTTGAGCAAGAGGATCTTCAGTAGATCGGTTGACGCTTTGTTTTGTGGCAGTGCCCTTTTTGAAGTTTTGCAGTTGGGTGACTAAGCGGCGAATTGCACTTTGCGCCGCTGGCGTTTGCGAGACGTGAAGCTGATTCGAATCGATAGTGAGCGTTGCTCCACCACCATTTCCCCAACTTGTGGGAGCAATAACCGTGCGGAGGACCTTGGCCATTGCCACCGCGTCTGATGCAGAGCCCAGTTCGTGGGTAGCATCCATGAACGTTTGATTTGCGGTATCGGGAACTGTGACAAGGACTCTGTCGCCGGAGGGCATAAGGATCAAGCCGAGTGGTGTGAGGAGTTCACTTAAAACGGAACGAATCGTTCCGTTCTTACCTTGGTAGTGAATGTAGGTATCGGGCGAGAGGCCAGTCCGGATGATCGAAACGCGATCGAGGACGATGGGGATAGCCGACAGCTCAGAAATTATGGTGAGGGCGTTTTTGAGCGGCATCTGGTTGAATTGAATGCCTTGGAGTTGCGTTTCCAGTTTACCGCGAAGTGTTTCCGAAGCCGGTGGAAGCGGAAAGCGTGGGTTGGAATCGATCGTTTTCTGTTCGCGCACTGGTGCTTCCGCGGGTTGCTTTTCCACAGGTCGTTCTTCAGCGCGCAGCGGATTCTTTCTTTCTTCGCGCTCTTCTTTATCCAGGGCGACCGGTAGCACCTCGTCTGCTGGCGAGCTGCTTTGCTCTAGGGAACGGGTGTCCGTGGTATCGCGTTTGGGTGCGATGTCGGGTGTGTCTGCGATGTCTGTGGTGGCGGGCGTTGCAGGGTTTTGCGCGTCTGCCGTATCTTCCTGCTGAACTTCCGCAGGTTCAATCTTTGTGAACTCCGGCCGTGGTCGCAGGACAAACCACATTCCGAGTGCGAAAAATACACCCACCGAAGCCGCGACCGGTAATAAGCTCCATTGGGGAAGCTTGATTGATGGCGGGGTGGGCATGCGTTTGAGCGACTCGGTCGAAGCAGCTGTTTCTACTTCGGCGTCTATTTCGGAGTCGGGTGGTCCGGAGTCGGGTGGTAGGATATGCACCATGCTCTGG
>CAUZBD010000376.1:0-3526 GCA_963577795.1 Planctomycetota bacterium
ATCTGCACTGGTTGCAATCACGCCACGAATGAAGGTTGCAATCAGTAAGCCGATCACGACTACGACAGTGGCTACTAGAAGTTTGGGGATGTAGGCGATGATGGTTTCCATCCCACTGGAAATACCTTCCCATCCGAGAATATTAAATCCAGCGGTGAGAAAGATACACATCAGTAACCAGAAAAACATCAATCCGACGATGGACGGTACACTTCTATTGATGCCTACTTGCTGCATCGAGGTGACTAAGCCACTTCGTTCGGCAGCAGTCTGCAAGCCGATTTTCTCACAAACTGCTGCAGCAATCCGTCCGACGATGCGAGCCAAAAGGTAACCCACAAGCAGGATGGCAATCATTGCCAACAGGTTGGGCAGGACTGAAATAATCTGTCCGAACGCAGATTGAAAACTGGAAACGAAAATATCACTCCACTTTTGAGCGGTGTTTTGAACAACACCGGGATAATCGTTAATCGTAACGTCTGCAAATAACGTGTTCATGCAAGACTCCTCTCTTAAAAATGGACAAAACATTGGGTCGATCCATCAACCCACAGGTCCGGCGAGTTCATTTGTTTCTGCTTCCAACACGGGTCGATTTGAAAGCCGAAAATTTCCTAAAGCATCCCACGGGATGTTTCCTTATTTATCTTCTGGTTTGTGCGTTGCTTCTTGATACTGACCGGTCATCGTAAAGCGTATGGCACCAATGACAGCCTGGCCAAAGTGCTGTAAAAACCAAGGTAATGCACGGACACACAGTTCAAATATTTGGATAGTCAATAATGTGCGGTTCAGCCGTGCATGAAATTCTTGGTCGAAGCAATCCGGAGGTTCTGGGATTTGTTCTTCAGCAAGATGGTCAAATAAATCTGTTGCCATGAAAGTGTATGTCGTTATGAAAAATTGTGAGGAAATGCCTGTTGAATCTGCTTCCGTGCCCGGCTTACCCGCATTTTGCAACCACTCACTGAAAGATCGAAAATTTCTGCCAATTCGTCGTAGCTATAAGACTCAGCATGTTTCAGGATGAGCATGGCACGATCTTTTTCGGAAAGGATGTCAAGCATGGTCATCAGGTCCATTGACAAAGCTGGATTGGCAGCTTTCGATGCGCGGTTATTTTCCAAAATTTCCTGATCGACAATTTCATGTTTTTGGCGACGTCCTCTTGAACGTCTTAACGTCAGACAAGTTCGAATAGCTATTCCGTGAACCCAGGTAGAATATTTGGAGCGTGCCGCGAATTTCTTTCGGTGTAAAAAGAGTCGGACAAAAACCTCTTGGGCTGCATCGGTGGCATCTGTTTCATTTCCCATCAGACGGTAACAAATTCGCCAGACGGGCTGACGAAAACGTTCCATAAGGCACCGAAACGCCGGTCCGTCTGATCCCTCACGTGCCGCTTCAGCGGCTAACTGTTCGTCGGTGTGATTGCTTGTGTCCAACGAAATCGCCTGCGCCCAAGTGTTGCAGGTGCGATGTTTTGTGCCTTATCGGAACGTGAGTTGCCGCCGGTGGGAAACCCGTCACAAAAAAAATCGCGCCCCGAGCCGTACTTTCCTGCAACTACTTATGAGATAGAGAGATAGGAAATCGACTGCCTTCTTGGGGTGCTATCGAATCAGAATCCGTATGAAGGGTCAAGGCGAAAGTAGCTCCTGCCCCCGTATCGGGCGGAAAATCGGCCAAGAAATGCCGAGAATTACCATTTCAGCCCAAACTGTTCGCCTCCGCTCTGACGGTCTGTGCCCCCTTTTAAATCACTTCGCACCGATTTCTGTGCTGCATCCGATGGCGAGGTTGATTTTTGGCTCTCGCCTTCCGCTACATTCTGCTGCGATGTAGGTGACTCCAAGGCTTTCAGAGACAGGCTTATCCGCTGTGCTTTGGAGTCGATCGCAAGCACCTGAACCTCGAGTTGTTGATCTTTATTGAGGACATCGCTGGGTCGTTGTACTCGGCGATGCGCAATTTCTGAAACATGAAGCAAGCCCTCAATCCCCGCTTCAAGTCGTACGAAGGCACCAAATTCAGTCAATCGAGTCACCGTACCGCTCACCCGCGATCGTGCCGGATAACGCGTGACTGCAGAGTCCCATGGATTTTCAAAGGCGTCCCGGTAGGACAGACTGATTTTTCCCGTCTCCCGATTAATCCGCTCGATCTTCACTTGGATTGCCTGGCCCTCGGCTAAGATTTCGCTCGGATCATTAATTCGTGTCCAACTCATTTTACTCACATGCACGAGGCCATCGATACCACCGATGTCGACAAATGCACCGAAGGGCTGAATTTTTGAAACGGTCCCCTCTCGAATCTGCCCCACTTCCAATTCGGAAAGCATTTTTTCTTTGTTCGCTTCGCGTTCGCGTTCCAAAACCGAACGTCGACTGAGAATAAGGTTTTTTCGCTTGGGTTCGACCCTCGTTACAACACAGGAAAATTTATTACCGACAAATTCTTCGAGGTTGCCGACACGAAAGAGGGAAACCTGACTTGCTGGAATGAATCCTCGTAAACCGCTGGTGGAAACCTCTAGGCCACCCTTGTTATGCCCTGTAACCAAAACTTCAACGATCATGCCCTCGGCCAAGTCATGCCAGTTTTCCACATCCATCACAGCCCCTGGAAGAGCTAATTCGTAGATTCCTTCTGCAGAATTAAAGTTCCGAACGACGAGTGGAATGGTTTCACCAATAGCTGGAGTAGATTCAAATTGTTTCAATGCAAGAATACCCTGATGCGGTCGCGCTAAGTCAACAACGACATGTTCGTCGCTCACCGAATACACGCGACCATCAAGTCGTTCGCCCTCTGCCAGTGCATCATTTGCGATAGCGGCAGGTGAGGTTAATAATTGCTCGATTTGTGAATCACCAATCGCTAGATCAATCTCTTTTTGAAGTTCCGGCGTGACTACGGAGTCGATCGTTGGTGTCACATTTTGCTGCGCCGCATGCTGATTCCCAAGCGACACTTCATTGACAATTGTTCTGGATTGCGCATCGGTTTCGGTTCCGTGCGACGCATGTTTTCCCTGTTTGACCGACTGGCTCGCGTCGTTGCGCTGCGAACCGATTTTTATGGCGCGCTTTTTAGGAAGAGACGACGTGGCCTCGTTGGCTGCCTTAGGCGTTTCGTTTGGTGGGGAAGTTATATTTTCCTCAGGGCATTTTTGGTCTTCAAGACGCGATTGATGCGTCGAGCCGCCCTCATTTTTTGCAGGATCATCTACCATGAAAAACGTAACCCGTGAGTTGCAGAAAAGACATATGTGCTAATTTATCCTCAGAGTCGTTGGGAGAAAAGTTGCCCTGATATATGATGATAGACTGTAATGCTGTTGAGCCTGGTGGGCAAACCCTCTTGAGAGCGACATTGTACATCGGGCGTTTGTGGTGGGGATGGTAGCGGGTTTACGAATAAAGCGTAAAGATAATAAAAAGAGGGCTGATTTTTATGATCAAGTGGGGGCCTAGCCGCTATTTGCATACGCCCTGCGTGTGCTCGGTAGGCAGAATTT
>CAUZBD010000377.1:0-3485 GCA_963577795.1 Planctomycetota bacterium
AAAATTTTGCTGCCCCTGCATAGCGCCCCTGCATAGCGCCCATGAAATAGCGCCCATGAAATAGCGCCCATGAAATAGCGCCCATGAAATAGCGCCCATGAAATAGCGCCCATGAAATAGCGCCTAAGGATTTTTAAGACCAAGCACTTACGATCATTCGACAAAATGAGTCGGCAGAGCCGACTTTTTTATTCGCCGTCTCCTGCCGCATCGGGAAACGCTAAATTTTCCGGTGGCTCTTTTTTTCCGGCGATCCCTGCCGCCCCAGGGTCGATCAGAACAAAACTGCTCCAGAAAAAGGGATGTCCTCCCGTGACTTGCGGCCCATCGGGATCTGCTTCGACGCGGGGTTCCGTTGCCGGATTGAGCGGGGTCTGCTCTGCAATTTGCACCGCCCGCTGCCATGCATCGGGTGCCGAAGTGTTTGGCAACTCTTGGATGAATTCCTTCAGTAAATCAGCCGTGATTCTACCCCCCGTTCGCCATCGGCTCAGGAGGAGCGTACGACTACCGGCACCCAAGAGCCCCATGCTTGTCAGGAAAAGCTCATCACCCAACCGACTGATGCCCTTTGGTTTCATCTTTTTTAATCCGTTTTCAGTGGGGGTATGAAAGCCCGGCAAGAGGATGACGTCGGGGCTTTCCCAGGGGATGCCAAGCCAGTGCTGGATGGTTGCTCCATCTTTACCACGGTCAATTTGCAGAGGCGCTAAATTGAGCGGATTCTGATTGCCATTATCGAGGTCATCCCAAACGAGTAGTCCATCCAATAGGCTCACAAAGGCATGCCCATGGGTTTTAAACGCTTGACCCACAACGTTAGATTTTGGGACCAGCTTGCTGACTTCTTCGGTGACGGCCAGTGCTAATTCGGGATCTTCTCCGGGATAAAGTTGCCCTTGCACGATCGCCCAATCGCCGGATTGTTTTCTGCCGCGCCCATCGCGCTGTGATAGTCCGAGCGTGGGTGCGTAGCGCATTCGGGTTTCAGAAAGCAACGTCTGCGTTCTTTGACTTCCCACCGGTAGGATTTCGAACGGGATGTACCAATAAAAGTGGTCTGGAACGATCGTTAAATCAGTAATATTTTTTCCTAGATCGATCTTTGCGCCCTTGGTAAGCGATTGAAGCAATTCCTCGGCCGGCTGCTTCCAACGATCCGCTTTGAGATCAGATAATTTGACCGTGCTGTTCGCCTCATGCAGCCCCATCGCTCGCAACAAGTTCTTCAGATTGTTCTGCACGTCCTCCGGGGAATGTATTCTCCAGCCGCGTTGGTTTTCTTTGGTCATTAAAAACCCGTAATGCGCTTGCTTTGTCGCGTGAAACATCAAAATAGCCTCTCCGTCATTCAAGCTGCCCTGGATTTCTTCACCTCTTCGTAGAGGAGGAAACACCATGTCTACCGGTTCTCGACGGACCACCATTTTTAACAGCTGTTTTTCTTGTTCGGCGGCAATTTTTACGAGGTTCTTCAGTTGCTTCTCCTGTTTTTTCCCCAAGCGGACATCCGACGGAAGCAGTGGATTCTGTTTGATGTCGGTACGAACTTCACTGGCCTTACGATCAAGTTCCCCAAAGCGAGGAAAAGCTGTGAGAAATTCCTGGCGTTGCAGGACCGCTTTCTGAGGTAAGGCCGACGCATTTGCCTGCATGACCCAACGCAGGTTAAGCAAGCGACCGCCCAAAGGTTGTGTACTGTAAAAACGGGCTCTGTGGAGTCGATCTATGATTTCCATTGCAGAGAGGGGTTTTTCTCGCTTGAGAGCCGCGTTGAACCAGTGTTCTATCGCGGTTACCTGCGGCACGAGTAGCTGGCTCCACGCTTCTAAGGGCTCGTGTCGCCACACGAGCGCAGATGGGTCTCCGAGTACTTCTGCAAAGAGTTGCATTGCAATTCGATCACGGATACTCCCCTGTAAGTAGGCTCTGTCGACCAGCAGTCCATGAAACAAACGCACTGAGCCAAATTTCTCAAACTGCATCGCGTCAACAAGAAACTGCCTTCCGGCAACAGCATCGCCCCGATTCATCGCAATCACAAAGGCGACATAATTGGCTTCGGCACCAATCCGGCTCCCGGATATTTTGTTGCGGCGAAGTATTGCCTGGACACGATTAAGCGTTGCCTCGGCCTCCTTGGGATTGCCAGCGTTAGCAAATCCTTCGGCAGTCCGAATTAAAAGAGAGGCAACCATCTCTTCAAGATTATTGCGTTTGGCCCAGAGGGTGGCATCGACGAAGTTTGGTGGAATGCCACTGCGTCCGCTCGCGGCGTGTGCAATAAAAGCAAGATTAAATGCTTCTTGGATCACGAGTCGCTGGTTGTAGTAAAAGGCGGAAAGAGCAGCGGCCTGAAAGAAATTTGCGGCTTGATCGTATCGGGATTCTTGAAGATGCAGACGCCCCAATTCCAACAGCGCTGCACCGGTGAGAGGATGGTCTAATTTTCCATTCACGACCAGGCTTCGTTGTAGCGTCGCAGCGGCAACCTCTGTTTTACCCAAGCCTGCTTGGGCAACCCCGAGAGGGAGATCGATCCAGACCTGCGACCAATGGTTGGGAGATGTCTGTCGCTTAACGAGCGCCGCCTGAATTTTTTCGAGGAGTGGATTGTATTCCGCCAGCGGTCCGTATAGTTCGGTGTAGCGGCGGATGGCCAATGCCGTGCAGCGGACAACTTCAGTCGCGTGGAGCGATTGAAGTTTCTGTACGTTGCTGATACCGGATTTCCCATTCCCCGTCACGAGTTTCGGACCCCCACGGAGGATCGAAAAAACCTCGGGAAATTTCCCCAGAATAAATTTTCTTCGACTGCGGGCCCAGTCTGGACTGCGTGCAGGATGATTATCAGGGGCAATCAACGGTGGAAATTTCATTCGCAGCATCCAATCTGCATTCTGCAGATAGATGTTCAAAGCAGATTCAAAATTATTACGTGCCTCTTCGAGTTGGCCTTGACGATAGAGT
The DNA here is from genome assembly GCA_963577795.1 of Planctomycetota bacterium. Classification (GTDB taxonomy): domain Bacteria; phylum Planctomycetota; class Planctomycetia; order Pirellulales; family UBA7805; genus UBA7805. Next base: position 2,971 of record CAUZBD010000377.1, read on the forward strand.
ACTTCGCCAAGCATTGAGTAGTAGCAGATCGAATCGATCCATCTTTGACTTCCAAAGCGGATTGCACTTCGACCGGCTTGTTGAAAACCATTGACGGCCTGTTTATGGCGGCCTCGATTGAGCGCCTCGAGCGCAGCGAAATAGACCGGTTTGATAACGGCCTGACTACGACCTTGTTGCGCCCCTAGCGGTCGAGAAAAAATCATCGGCAGCAACAGCAAGCAGCAGACCACAAGGGTGCGCATTCTTGACACCGTCTGGAACACCACGATGCGGCGAAAAATACTATCAATGCCAGCAGCAAAAAATGCCATCGACTCCCCTGCTTCCAATAGAGCAAAAACGTTTACGATTCTGCGGCGCGCGAGCCCACTTTTCTGCAGCACAATCTGCAGCACAATCTGCAGCACAATCTGCAGCACAACGGTTGCCAGTGATATCTTACCCCTTTCTGGCAAAGAGTTCGAATAAAAACGATTTTTCAGTCTTGCCACACGCGACACACCATCCCTACT
>CAUZBD010000378.1:0-3484 GCA_963577795.1 Planctomycetota bacterium
TGGGTGGATGGTTACCGAAGGAAGAAATGGTCAGGGTTATCCGAAGAAGCCAAGTATCCGGACTCCATTGATGTCCTTCTGGATTCACTCAGTTCGATCGCTGAGCGTGGTGATGGAGTCTTTGACCTTATTTTGTGGCGGGGTGAAACGATATTATTCATCAAACTGAAAAAGTCGAAGCGAGATCAAATCCGTGCGAACCAGGTAGATTGGGTGAGGGCAGCTCTTTCGTCTGGTGTTGACCTGCGCTGCTTTGCGATACTCGAATGGCATCTCTCAGACGCCTGAAACAGGGCATTTATTTGGTGCTATTGGGTCAACTTTGCAACAATTAACAGAAAAGCCCCTGCATTTCTGCAAGGACTTCTTTAGTTTGAATCGAGATTGGTGCTTAAAGAAGATCAGGCTCGGAAGTCAATTTGACCTTATACAGTCTGTACACCAACTTCCCTGCAGCTATATCTTCCTCGCCAGCTCCAACAGCTTGAACACTGTTAAGCCATGCATACCTATCGTTAGCTGTTCTAAAAGTTGGTGCGATAGCAACTAGACCTTCACTGAGGTATGCTCGACCACTCCACGCTGCATGGATAAAAGCGCCATCATCCGTTTTAAGGGTCACCCTAGCTTCTAATAAGGCCAATCCTTCGCCAATTACAGTGGCATTTACTGAGGCATCTTGCATAGCCATAGCAGCCTTTATATTCTCACCTTCTAAGCTCAGAGAGTTGATCCCAATTGCCAACTGTGTCCCTTTGCTAATGCCTTCACCTTCTCCCGATATAACTTCTACGAAATCTCCTAGTTCAATTTTCATCAATCCAATTTCAAAAAGTTCTGCTTTCGCCATGCTTCGACTCCTTAAGTAGTTCTTGAGAGGACTTAACATACGCTGTAGGAGCCGGGGTCACGGTTTTATTTGCGATTTTCAAATTCTCTCCATCGATCGGAATTGCGTTTGTTCAATCCTACGGCAGACCAATCCTCATGGAACGTCGTGAATATGTTTCGTGCCTGATCTTGCTGCTGCGGTTGCCTGCGGGATAACCGGCCATGGCAATGCCCCAACCCGCTTCGCCCATACTTCGTACACCCCGATCATATTTGCTAGGATCTCCGGGCGGGTTTCAGCTAGATCATTCAACTCCGTACGATCGTCGACCATGTTGTAGAGTTCCCACTCCGTGTTGCCCTCGCTAACCAGTTTCCAATCACCCCGCCGAACCGCCCGGTTCCCCTCGTGCTCCCAGCAAATCGGATCTTGCCTCGACCATTCACCGGTTTCGATGGCACTGCGGAAACTCTGTCCTTCCAACGGCGTCAGATCGCGATCTCCATGCACACCCGCGTACTCGGCTCCGGCCACGTCATAAATAGTTGCCGCTATATCGACAATATGGGTTGGTTCGTCGATCCGCTGAGAAGACGTGACTTGATCAGGCCAACTGATAATCGCAGGAGTCGAGATACCGCCCTCATGAACCCATCTTTTGTGGAGCCTGAACGGCGTATTCGAAGCATTGGCCCATGGCAAATCGTAGCTCTGGAAGGTGTCCGCCGGTCCGGGATCAACATCGGGAAGGTTGCCCATTTGCATCCGCTCACCGTTCCACATTGGTGTATCGAACTGCATTGGATCGGGTTTGCTCGTATCTTCCGCCAAAAACTCTGCGCACCCGCCGTTGTCTGATAGGAAAATCACCAGCGTGTTATCACGGACTCCCGCAGAATCAAGTGCCACAAGAACTCGTCCAACCCCCTGATCCATTCGATCGATCTGCGCTGCATAAACCGACATGCGAAGCGATTCCCACTCCTTGTTTTCGGCATCTTCCCACGGGATCGAATCGCGATCCCGTGGGGCCATCTCCCACGACTCATCAATAATTCCGAGTTCCTTGAGCTTTGCGTACCTCTGGGTACGAAGTTCATCCCAACCGCCGTCGTACACGCCCCGATACTTCTCGATATCTTCCGGGGGCGCATGAAGCGGCCAGTGTGGTGCGGTAAATGCGACATATGAAAAGAACGGCGAATCTCCAGCAGCCGATTCCTCGATCATCCGAGCGGCGTGTTTCGCTATTTCATCGGTGTAGTAAAAATCGTCACGGTCAACAGTTATCGGGGTTTCGCCATCCGTAAGGGTTGGTGGAGCGAAGAACGACCCTGCACCGGTTAACGTGCCCCAGAAATGATCAAACCCGCGCTGCGTCGGAGTCGGGTGCCGGTCGTCACCGGCTGTCACCAATTCAGGATGATGCAACGGGTAATCGCCGCCAACATGCCACTTACCCGAAAGCTGGGTACGATAACCGCTACCCTTCAAAACCTCGGCGATCGTAGCACAATTCTGGTTCAAGTAACCCTGATATTCAGCCACGCCATAATCGGAAACCATATGCCCGACTCCAGCCTGATGGGGATACAGCCCGGTCAACAACGACGCCCGCGTTGGGCAACACCGAGCCATGTTGTACATCTGGCTAAATTGAATACCTTCACGGGCCATTGAATCGAGGTTTGGTGTGTTAATTTCGGAACCGTAACAACCCAAATCCGAAAACCCCATGTCATCGGCGAGGATTAGCACAATATTTGGTCTGGTCATGATGTATCGGGTCTCAGAAAAACAAGTTCAGTGTGCGACAGTAGAAATTCTTACCGACAACTCTCTCCGTGTACAAACAACGAAACCGCCCACCAACGCATGGAGATTATTGTTATCGAATAGAATTGTTCGCGAACGGAACAAGTCATGTCAACTTGAATACGTAGTTCTGAACGCGAGTTTTGCAGAAACGCCAGATCACACAGATAGACGCCATACCGCGATGATCGGCGCGAATTCCGTTATTACTGATCCGAGACGTGATCCCAGCCATTCGCGTAAATCAGCCGCTCGAGGTCGCGAAATGAATCGAAAACTATATCGATAGATTGGTTTCCGGCGTGAAACAGATGTTGAGTCGACTCGGACGCAACGCAGGTGTAGCTCATGCTCACGCCCATCGATTCCGACACACATTCGCTACTTGGGCTGTGAGCCAAGATGCGCGTGAAATCGATGTTCAGTACTTACTTGGTCATAAGTCAATGGCAATGGTCAGGCGCTATAAGGCAACTTACCGCGGCGAACAAGCGGCCACTAGGCATCATCTGTTCTCACCTGATGATCAGATGGTAGAAACAAGCGTCTCTGTTCACCGTAGTTAAACTGCAACACCACCGCAATCCCTTCCCGCCCAATCGGATCAAAAAAAAGCCCCCGCATTTCTGCGAGGGCCTTCTCATTTATTTGCAGTTTGGTGGAGCTTGCGAGACTCGAACTCGCTACCTCCTGCTTGGGGGACAGGTCACACATATCAATTTAACGATTTACATAATGACCTGCCCCCAAAAAACTAGACTAGGGTAAATGTTAGAAACTCTGGTTGATGAAGGGGGTAGAAATGCCAGGAAGGAAACACAGCCCGGAGCAGATCTT
>CAUZBD010000379.1:0-3472 GCA_963577795.1 Planctomycetota bacterium
AGTTTTTTGCTTTTCGCGAAGTTTCTTTTCTTGAGGCAAAACCCAACGACTCCCCTCACGGACGTAACCGCGAACCCGCATTTTTTCGTCCTTGGTCATCCACTTTCCATCGACGAGGCTAAACCCTAGTAAGCTTCTTGCTGTGGGTTGATCCGAATCGATTTGCAGGACTTGCTGCAAGTGAAATTTCTGTTCTTGCTTAAGCCGATTTTCCTGGCACCACTGGGCGAGTTCCAGATGCCCCTCAACCGAGTCGACAACCTGGAAACGTTTCTTTGCATAGGCGACTTCGATGGGCGACTGCACAACGGTTTCAAGAACGCTCGAGGCAGCAAGATTGATTTGTCCTCCTGCATAGGGGCGGATCACAAACGGATCTTGACCGGTTCGATCTGCATTCACCAATTCGCCACAGATTTCTCCACCATTGGCAAGCTGAAAAATATCGGCGTTCGCCTGTTGACCGTGACCGGCCAGAAAGAATCCGGCGAGAGCGAGAAACGCTGAATATCCAAGAGCGGGCGAACCACGCAAAAGAACGGATCGGAAACCCATCCACGCCTCCCTTCTCTCTCTGCTGCCCTTCAGTCCTGCCCCTTTGTGGCCCCCTTCGCTGGGCCTCTCTCCCAATTATACTTCTTTTTTCGCCATTTTGACCATCTCTTTTGGGAATCCTGCGATTTTGCCTTCTCTTTGGACAAAAATTAGGTGCCAAACAATCTGACCGAGCGACCATCCACGACAACAAGCACCACTACGAAAAAGGAACCTCTCGGTGGCTGAATTTGCATCGGACCATTCGCGCGATCTCTCGGGAACCGGTAAAGTGGCCGTCGTCACTCTGAGCGATACACGGACATCCCAAAACGATATCGGTGGCGACACGATCGTTGAATTGGCAACAACGAGCGGGCATCGAATCGTCAAACGGATTCTCTTAAAAGAAGATCCCCGGCAAATCACAGAAACGGTGCAACAGCTCGCAGACGACACGACCGTTGAAGTCATCTTGATCACGGGCGGGACCGGCATCGCACGACGTGACACCACCTACGAAACCATCGCTGGCATGCTGACGCGGGAAATTCCCGGATATGGTGAATTATTTCGCTCTCTGAGTTTTAAGGAAATCGGCACCGCTGCCATGCTCAGTCGTGCCCAGGGTGGACTGCTCGGGCAAACGCTTCTGTTCACCATGCCCGGTTCGCCAGGTGCCGTTCGCCTGGCAATGGAACGACTCATCCTCCCGGAATTGGGGCATCTTCTCCAAGAAAGTCAACGGTAAGGCCCGCTTCCATCGCGCGATGATATTGCTAGCACCGCCGCCCCTATGCGATGCACTTCAGAGATGTTTTCATAAATTGGCCTGGAACAGCCGCCTGCACCTCGCTATCCTCCGCAGTCTCAGTAGTCTACCGAAACGGCTGTGATGTGGGGTTGCGAACTTGCAAAAACTTTCTTCCTGGCTTTTGATATTTTTGATTGCGGTTCTCGGGGGCTACTTCCTTCGTGACCGGATGGGTCCGTTCGATGGGAAATTCGAAGCGAAACCCCATCAGAAATCACCACAGTCGCTGGCCATTGGTGATGGTCCTAGGGCGACTGATTCGAAAAATGTTCCGCCATCCGATACCATACGAATCGCGTCATTTCACATCACAGCTTTTGATGCCAATAAATCCTCGAATCCTAAAATCATAGATCTCCTCGCCCGCGTCATCCGCAACTTTGATGTCGTCGCTGTACAGGGTATTCAATCGCGGGATCAGACGTTTGTGCCGCATTTTCTATCGTTGATCAATAACGATGGCTCGCAATACGAATATGAATTGGGGCCGCGAGTGGGACGAAATACCAACAAGCAGCAGTTTGCCTTTTTCTTTGACAAGCAGACGGTGGAAATTGATCGGCAGGCGACGTACACCGTTGCAGATCCACACGACCGAATACTCTATGAACCTTTGGTTGCCTTATTTCGTGCACGCACTTTAAATTCAGAAAGTGCTTTTACATTCAAATTGGTCAATGTGCATCTTGACCCAGTAAACGCTTCCGAGGAACTCAATACACTTCATGATGTTTACAATGTTGTCTTATCCGATGTCGATCAGGAGGACGATGTCTTATTGCTGGGCAACTTTTCTGCAGATACAAACCGCCTCTCCGACTGGGGTGATTCATTGGGTATCCAACCCACACTCCAGCACAATGCTGCCGGATCGGTGGCCGTTCCGTACACAGACAACCTCTGCTTACACAAACGCGCAACGCGCGAATATAATGGCAAAACCGGGTCGGTCGATATCGTGCGTGTATTCAATCTCACCTCCGGGGAGGCGGCAATTATTTCGGACCATTTTCCCGTCTGGGCCGAATTCAGTCCGGTCGAGGGAGGGCGTCCAAGCCGTTTTGCAACCCGCAAAAAGGGAACGCTCCAATCGGAGTAACCGGAGTAACGTTGCACGATTCAATACCGCGACTACAGGTGAATCTCTGCCTGCTGTCAAGCCGGCAATCGACGCACGTCGCTCACTGAGCTAAAATTGAGTCGTCGCGCACACTCCCCTGACCTAGAGCGTCACATGGTTTCCTATCCCGAAGTCTTGACTGTTCAGCAAACTTTCGATCGCCCTCAAGTCGAGGATGTTACCGCTACGGTGCGGGAGGAACTTTCTCAAAGTTCCCTCGTGGATGTGGTGCGGCAAGGAGACCGGGTCGCGATTACTGCCGGCAGTCGCGGCATTACGGACATTAAGACGATCCTCCGTACGGCGGTTGCTTTTTTTAAGGAATGTGGCGCAGTCCCTTTTGTTGTTCCTTCGATGGGTAGTCACGGGGGAGCGACGGCCGCAGGGCAACTGAAAGTACTGGCTGGCCTAGGGTTAACGGAGGAAAGCCTCGATTGTTCGATTGATTCCAACATGCAAACCGTTTTATTAGAGACGACCACTGATGGAATTCCCGTGTATTTCGATCAGGTCGCAAGCCAAGCAGACCATGTCCTGGTTTGTGGACGGGTCAAATTACATACGGGATTCGCCGGAGTTTACCAGAGCGGACTCATGAAAATGCTCCTCAATGGACTCGGAAACCATCAAGGTGCCCAAACGTACCACCATGCTGCAGTCGCAATTCCTTTCGACCAAATCGTCCAAACGGTATGCCCCATCGTACTGAGCAAAGCACCGATTCGGGCTGGACTCGCCATTGTGGAGAATGCCTATGGGGAAACTGCCGGAATTTACGCTGTGGAGTCTTGTGATTTTGATCGCAGACAGCAAGAGTTACTCTGTGAGTCTCGTCGTTTGATGGCACGTCTTCCGCTCGATCAAATCGACATTCTGTTGATTGACGAAATTGGCAAGTCGATCAGTGGAACCGGTATGGATACCAACATCGTAGGCCGGAAGTTACAAGATCATGCTGCTGGACCGGGAGAGACACCAGCGGTGCGAACCATTGCTATTCGCAG
>CAUZBD010000380.1:0-3469 GCA_963577795.1 Planctomycetota bacterium
CAAAACTCACGTAGGCCGCCAACACACCCCCGGCAATCGTGGCAAATCCTCCCACCATGACGGCCATCAGTTCTGATTGTGTCATTTTCGATACGTAGGGACGAATCACAAGCGGGGCTTCGGTCTGGCCGACAAATACATTGGCCGCAGCCGAGAGGCTTTCTGCGCCACTCGTGCCCAACGTTCGCTGCATGATCCAGGCAAAGAAGGAAACAACTTTTTGCATAATCCCCAAATAGTAGAGCATCGACATCAGGGAGGAGAAAAAAATGATGGTCGGCAAGACGCCAAAAGCAAAGGACGAAAGTAACTGTTTGGTTCGCGGAAAACCACCGGAACGAAATGCTGAGATAGCTGTAGAAAACCAATGCCGGAGTTGTCCTTCCCAGTCGGCAGCATTTAAATCGATCGTTTTTGTAGCGTCTCCTACAGAGACGGTCACTTCTCCCGTTTGGTTTTGGAGAGATTCGACCAGATGGTTGAGGCGGTCTTTATCTTCGTGTTCCCAAAGACTTAAAGTCTTCTTGTCTTTTTTCCCCGACACGGTAATCGGGACTTGTGATTCCCGCTGCATCCCAAACATGAACCTCGAGCCATCGTCCACATAAGAAATCATGTTGGTGAAAATATTGCCGACGACTCGAAAGGCTGTTTTTCCGGGGGGCGTCCAAAGGATCAGCAAAGCAAAGACAATCTGTAAAATAAGGCCGCCGACCACCACGCGAAGGGGAAAAACTTTACGATTGGAACTCAGTAGATAGGCAAAGCCGATCATTGCCAGAAGTCCAATGCCACTGATCAAACGTTCCATCGAAAAAACCGCTCCTTCAAAGTTCTAAGTTATTCGAGAACTGTTTTATCGATCCGAACTTTCAATCACGCTGCTTGAAAGTATTGAAAATGCGATCCCCTGCATCTCCTAGTCCGGGCACAATAAATTTATCCTCGTTGAGTTCGGGGTCGATAGCAGTGACAAATATTTGCACTTCTGAATCGTGGGCATGAACTTCTGCAATGCCCTCCTGGGAGGCAATGACGGTCAATAACTTTATTTTTGGGACCCCCCATTCTCGTAGCGTTGATACCGCAGCGGTCGCTGAACCCCCGGTCGCCAACATCGGATCGAGAACCAAGGCGATATCCACCGGTTCGCTGTGAGGAAGCTTTTTATAATATTCCACTGGTTGAGCTGTTTTTTCATCTCGATAGAGACCTAAATGCCAAACCTCCGCCTGGGGAATCAGATCGAGAACTGCATCCACCATTCCCAATCCTGCGCGAAGAATAGGAACCAAGCCGACACTGTGTTTCAGTACGGCGCCCTCAGTGGAAACCAGTGGCGTTTCAATTTCGAGTGGTTGCGTTTGAAGGTCTTTCGTCGCTTCATACGCGAGCAGCACGGCCACACGCCGAATGAGGTTACGAAATTCGATGGGCGCTGTCTTCTGATTCCGCAACCGGGTAAGGTGATGCTGGATGAGGGGGTGATGAACTTCCTTAACATTCCTCTCAGCAGGTCCTGCAGATGAAGAGAACATGGATGGTTTGTCCTTTTACAGGATCATTGCGCAAATCAACAAGAAGTCTAACGAGCGGGATGGTAGTGTGCGAAGAGGGGGGAAGGGTCGCCACTTACTCTTAATTGGAAAGAATTTTTTCTATCCACTCAATTTTTGGATTGGAACCTCCTGGCACATCAGCAATTTTTAATTGCTGGGAAACATAACACTGGCGGCCGGATTTTTCTGGGATGCGAAAATTGTCGCCCTTCTGCAAAATAGGTCGATATTCTGGCATGCTTCCAAAAGCTCTGGTTCCAGCAGCCTGACACGGGAACCAGTGACCCTCTCCCTGTTGATCGACAAGATAAAATTCAGGGTAGCAGTGTCCTGGAATCCAAACGGTCCTCGCTGGAATCCCGTTGATGCGACAGAAAGCAACAAAGAGAGCAGTCAATTCTTCGCAGTCTCCCTCGCCATCTTTTAAAGCTTTGTAGGCACCTTTTTGTGGCCCATTCTTATAAGTTATGTGGTTTCGGACCCAATCGTACATGGCCTCGACTTGGCTCCAAGCATCTTTTTGATCTTTTGCAAACTCTCTGGCTTGTTTGCGAATCTTAGAATGTTTTGTTTCGATGAACGGACTCGGTCCAAGATATTTTCGAAGTGATGAGGTTAGTTGCTTGCGAGTTGGAATTGTGTATTGCTCCGTGTTTTTCGGCGCCATAATGTGGTGACGCATACACTCGAAGGTTACCAGAACCTGAGCCGTTTCTCCTGGACCGACAAAAGGTATCTGCACCACCATTCGCTTGACAGAGTCGCCAATCATTTCGTACGAGACCCGCCGGACCTGCGGAGACGATTGCTCTTGAATGATTTTTACTTGCTGCTCCGGCCATTCAATCGGAATCGGTACACTGCATTTAATCCCTTTCAGCGGGCTAGCGGCAGCATGGATGACCACTCCCACTTGCATCTGAACAGGCTTTTCGTAAGCCAGCCGTTCGGCCGCCGAGGGATTCTCCTCGTCTAAAAACTGCCCCGATCCTTCACTGGCAACGAGCAGTAATAATAGCACCACGAGCGTACGCAAAGTATCGCCCTCCTCAATCAAGATTCGCCGATCGGCTTCGGTAAGAGATGCTGTCGTCGTAGCTTTAATCTTGGACGAAAAGCACTCTCTTTAATCCTAGCTTGAAAAAAGATGTGTGTGTGCGCATAAAAAAGTCCGCATGTCAGGATCCATGCGGACTATGGAGAGCAAATGCCCGGTTATTGCTAAGAACCAGGTGTTACTGGTGTCATTGTCGGTGGATTGATCGCGCCACCCGTTCCGAGAATGACACCCTGTTCATAGGTAGTCGGTGTGCTACAGGTGGAACAGCCTGAAAAACCGGCGCCCGTCGAAACGCTACTGCAAGGATCGCAGGGCATACATGGGTTACAAGGCGCACAAGGATTGCAAGGCGAGTAGGGCATCATTTGCTGTGATCCACAACGCCAAGGAGCACCTCGACTCATTTTTCGACAATGGTGCCGATTACAACCGACACAGATAGCCACTAGGGCTGCAAGAATCAGAAGCCTTTTCATGGCTTGTATCTCCATAAACGGTGTTTAAATAGGCAGCAAAACAGCTCGACAAACAACTCTACAACACGCCGGATGATGTGCAAACGAAACAAATGATTTTTATTTTCAACATTTGTCGGCCTTTTACGGATGCTATGCTTTGTGTGCCCGAACAATTGATAAGGTTTCTCTGTCTTCCTTAGCTGGTTTGATCGGATTCGTGAAATGAGTGGGCGAATTGTGACGCTTTGCCCATTAAAACCTACTCACTTATATCGATGGTTTTTCAAGCGTTATGCATATTGATTTAAAAGGAAATCACACCTTGAAACATTGCCTGGCGATTTGCATTTGGATTGCTTTAGGATTAGTCGCGCACGCTGAGAGTGGCGGAG
>CAUZBD010000381.1:0-3465 GCA_963577795.1 Planctomycetota bacterium
GTTCCTACGCTCAAGGAGGTATTGCGGGTGTTATCAATCCGGAAGACTGTTTTGAAAATCATGTTGTCGATACGCTCGCAGCAGGCTGTAACCTGTGTGATCGATCGATTGTCGAGATGGTCATTCATGAAGCCCCGGATCGTATCCGAGAATTGATTCAATGGGGTGCAACCTTTGATGAAGAGGCAGGTGAACTGGCACTTGGAAAGGAAGGGGGACACAGTCATCACCGGATCGTGCATGCCAATGGGGATGCAACCGGAGCAGAAATCATGCGGGCGATGGCGCTGTGGACTGACCGTTTACCTCAGGTGACACTCTGGGAGGATGCCTTTACTGTAGATCTTCTCACGGATGCAGAAGGCTGTCGCGGCGCGGTCGTTGCCAGGTCGGAGCGTGAAATCACGCTGGTTTGGGCAAAGCAGACAATTCTTTGTACAGGGGGTGCGGGGCAGCTTTATCGCGAGACCAGCAATCCGGAAGTGGCCACTGGAGATGGGATTGCCGCCGCATACAGAGCAGGCGCGGCACTCTGCGATATGGAGTTTATGCAGTTCCATCCTACCATGCTCTACATTGCGGGAAGCAACCGGCGTTTGATTACCGAAGCGGTTCGAGGTGAGGGTGCGCGCTTGATCAATAGTCGTGGCGAACGATTTATGGGCGAGTACGACGAGCGTTTGGAGTTGGCGCCACGCGATGTAGTGAGTCATGCGATTGAACTACAGATGCAAAAAACGCGCCACCCGTGCGTCTATCTTGATATGAGTCACTTGGATAGCGAGATGATACGCAGTCGCTTTCCTGGAATTACCCGGGTTTGTAAAAAGTTTGATATCGATATTGCGACCGATCCGATTCCGGTCCGTCCAGGAGCGCACTACTTTATCGGCGGAGTTTCCGTCGACGCGGAAGGCCAAACGAGCGTTCCCCATCTGTGGGCCGCTGGAGAAGTGACCGCCAGCGGTCTTCATGGTGCTAACCGCTTAGCTTCAAACAGTCTTTTAGAAGGAATGGTCTATGGTGCGCACGCGGGTGCGGCTGCGAGTCGCGCCGCTCGAGCAATGCCCGATAACTTTCAGGCCATTCCTATCAGCCAGATTGCAACATCTTCACATGAAGATCAACTCGATTTGGTAGATATTCGCAACTCCCTTAAAAGTTTAATGTGGCGCAATGTCGGCGTCCGCCGTTCAAAATCGGGTCTCCAGGATGCAGCAACGACGATTGACCGTTGGTGCCGCTATGTGTTGCCTCGTCAATTTTCCGACACCGATGGTTGGGAATTGCAGAATATGCTCACGGTTGCCTATTTTATTATTGACGCAGCATTGGCTCGTGAGGAAACACGAGGGGTCCATCAACGGATTGATTTTCCAGGTTTAGACGATCAATCGTGGCGACAGCACCTCCACTATCAGCGATCGGACCAACAGGGTTATCCTGTCCGTAGCGGAATTCCCCTTGAGGTCTGATTTCTCGATGGTCTTCTTTTTAAGGCCCAAGTAAAAGCCTTGACAGAGAACCACGATATCATAAATTTCAGGAAGATTAGCCCAGCCCTTTTAACGGCGTTTTTGCTCGATCATAGATGTCACGGTCCAGTCGCAACCTCACAACAAGTCGCTCTGTTGGGTGACGGGTAGAGTGTCGACGTCGGAGTTTTGGCAGAAATAAAGTTTTGGCAGAAATAAGAAATAAATTGAGGAGAGCAAGATCATGCCCGATGTGCAGAATGCACATGTTTCAGCAGATGGACCGATGATTGAAGCCAGAGGGCTTTCAAAGTTCTACGGCGATTTTGCAGCGGTGCGCGATGTTTCGTTTTCGATTAATCGAGGGGAAGTTGTTGCTTTTCTAGGACCGAATGGTGCGGGAAAAAGCACGGTCATGAAACTCTTGACGGGTTACTTATCGCCTTCGGAGGGTTGCGCAAGGGTCGCCGGATACGATATGAGTCAAGATCGGATTGCGGGATCAGTCTGCTTGGGATACCTCCCCGAAAACGGACCTCTTTATCCCGATATGACTCCGCAAAGCCTTCTCGAATTTTTTGCCCAAGCCCGCGGTATGTCGGCTTCGCATGCAATGCGCAGAATCGACGAAGTGGTTGCTCTCTGTTCCTTGAAAGAGGTCTTGCGTAAACCGATCGGAAAATTGTCGAAAGGCTATCGCCAAAGGGTCGGCATGGCACACACACTTCTGCACGAACCTGAGGTTTTGATCCTTGACGAACCGACGGCGGGACTCGACCCTAATCAGATTGCCGATGTGCGAGAGCGGCTTCGGCATCTCGGTCGCGATAAGACCATTCTGCTCTCAACCCACATCCTGCAGGAAGTGGAGGCTGTTGCTAGTCGTATCCTTTTTATTCATCAGGGTCGGATTATTTTCGATGGCTCGCTTACAGAGATGCGTAGCAAGGGAAGCAATCTCGATGTGATCTTTAGCGAACTGACAGCGGAAGCCGAGTCCCTGTCAGCCTAGACGGTCTTCGACAGACTGCTTTAGGGAGTTATTAATTTTTACGGAAGTAACGGAAGTAATTTGTCATGCAAAGTTTCGGAAATACGTTTGCTTCGCTATTTATCGTTATGGGTTTCGATCTATTATTCCTGACCCCACTCATCCTGGGCCTTGCCGGCTTGGCATCGATTTCTCCTGCAGCGTTTGCGATTTTTAAACGCGATTTTCTCGCTTATTTTACCAATGCGACCGGCTATGTCTTTCTCTGTCTCTTTGTGGCGATCTGTGGAATTACAGCCTTTTGGAGCGAATCGTTTTTTAGTTCAAATCTCGTCAATCTTGACCCGCTTAATCAATATTTGCCTCTGATCCTCCTTATTTTTATTCCGGCGATCACCATGAGCATCTGGGCAGAGGAGCGTCGCCTGGGGACGGACGAATTGCTTTTGACGATGCCGACGTCTGATTTTGATATCGTAATCGGGAAATATTTGGCGGCAGTAGCGATTTATACAGTCTCTCTACTTTTTTCTCAAATTTGCAACTTCTGGGTTTTAAGTAGTTTGGGTTCGCCCGACATGGGACTCTTTCTCAGCAATTATTTTGGTTATTGGATTGTTGGTTTAGCATTGCTGTCAGTCGGTATGGTTGCTTCGTTCATGACGAAAAATCTCACGGTGGGTTTTGTGTTGGGTATTGTCTTCTGCGCGCCACTTGTGATTGTCTCCTGGGCCGACATTATTTTTCCAGAGGAATTTGCCCGACAGTTGGCGCAATTCAGCATTTCGACCAAGTTCTTTGATTTTCAGAGTGGTGTCGTCAGTGGTGCAAGTTTAATCTACTTTTTGATGATTATCACCGTGATGCTTTATCTTTCGATGGTCCTTATCGGAAGACGGCACTGGTCTGCAACACAGGAAGGCTCTGCGACGACCGGGCACTATGTTTTACGAACGATTGCTCTCATCCTTATTGCAGGAAGTGTGAGTGTTGCAGCTG
>CAUZBD010000382.1:0-3464 GCA_963577795.1 Planctomycetota bacterium
AATCGCCTTGGCAAAGCCAGAATATTCGATGTCTTCATCGCCTTCCCCGTCGCCTTCCCCGTCGCCTACCTCGCCACCGGGAGTCGTATCCTCAAGGTTGTAGTAGGGAATTCCAGTGTAGCCGGGATGCCAGCCCGGAGAATTAGGGTCGGCGTTGTAATTGCCAATGGCGAGACCCGTATTCTCAGCGGATTCAACAACATTTTCGCCTGCGCTTTGAGCGGAACCAAGTTCATTCGCCAAGTCTATAAATAGATCTGAACCGTTTTTTCCGTCCGTCGGATCATACCCTGCTTCCAACGTCGTCTTCCATGCCGTAGCGCCCGCGTTTCCGTCGGCGCCAATCCCATCGACGGCGTCAATGCATGGCTTGTCGTTTAGACATTCTTCATAGGTATAGGAAACGATATTGCTAACGAGCGCATCAAATTCTGAAAAGGTCATCGTATTTCCGGCCAGCATCCTGCGATCTTCGAGTCGCTCGACATTGAACGCCTTGCGACCTTGTGTTTGAATACTACCCTGACGCGTACGTCGTGATTTCTTGCTTCGCTTTCGCATCGTTCTCTCCTCGCTCGCTGTGGGTGTTTTTGGTTCGCGAGGCGATCACTCGCCTCACTCCTTAAGGCGCAACGGGAACGGGGGTGTTACAGAAAAATGAAAATGCCCCCAAGATAGGCATGAAAGTTCCTGTTTAACGCTGATTTGTGAACCTGTTTGCGCGGGTCGCTGGACGAGGAGCCAAAAAAACGGGACATTGGCCCGGTCCGAGGCATGGAGAAAAGTGATGGGCATGGCAACGTCTCTCCCGGTAATCGATCCGGCCACTGGCACGCTCTTGCGCGGAGCACCCTATGATCGACGCGACGGAAGTCCAGGGCCGTATTCAGGCGGCCCACAACGCCTTTGTGGACTGGCGCCGAGTCCCCTTTGCCGAGCGGGCGGTCGTGCTTAACGCGGAGGCCGAGCTTTTAGACTCCGGTAAAGAGGGCTACGCCGCGCGGATCACCGCCGAGATGGGCAAGCCGATCACGCAGGCGACAGCCGAGATCGAAAAATGCACGTGGGTCTGCCGCTACTATGCCGAGCAGGGTGAAAACCTGCTCTCCGAGGAGCGGATACCGCTCGACGATGCTGAAGCCCGCCTGCCCCGTGGGCGTGATCTATGCGATCATGCCCTGGAATTTTCCTTTTTGGCAGGCCTTTCGCGCGGCCGCAGCGGCCCTGATGGCCGGTAATGCCATGCTGCTCAAAGGCGCCCCGAACGTTCCCGGGTGTAGTGCGGATATCGCGCATGTTTTTCATGAGTCGGGTGCTCCGTTGGGACTGTTCTGCGACCTTCCGGTCGATGTGCGCGAAAGTTTGGCCGTGATTGCCGGCCCGCTCGTACAGGGTGTGACGCTCACCGGCAGCGAGCGTGCCGGGCGCACGGTGGCAGTGACCCGTACATCATCCTTGACGATGCCGATCTGAGAATGGCGGCACAGCGATGTGCCACCAGCCGGATGCTCTGTGCGGGACAGGTATGCATTGCCGCGAAACGCATCATCGCCGTCGACGGTATTTATGAACGCTTTCGGGATCTGTTGTTCGCTGAGCTTACGCCCTATGTGATGCGTAATCCGGCGGAGGCTGATTGCCATCTTGGACCGTTGGCACGCGAAGATCTTCGTAACACGGTCCACGAGCAGGTTAATGCGTGCGTGGCTGCCGGCGCTGATTTGGTTCGCGGCGGCACCCTTCCTGCCCGCGATGGCTGGTGGTATCCGGCCACCGTGCTCGAGAACGTGCAGCCCGGCATGCCCGCCTCCCAGGATGAGATTTTTGGACCGGTGGCCGCTTTGGTGCGCGCGGAGGATACCAATCATGCGGTGGCCCTGGCCAGTGACACGCGGTTCGGACTCGTGGCCGCAATTTTTTCAGCCGATCGCGAAAAAGCAGCGCAGATCGCAGTCGACGAGATCGACGCCGGTTGCGTGGCAGTGAATGACTTTCTCCGTAGCGACCCCCGCGTCCCCTTTGGCGGCACCAAGGGCAGCGGATTTGGCCGGGAACTTGGCCGCGCAGGCATTCACGAGTTTGTGAATCTTAAAAGCGTGGTGGTGGCTAAAAAGTGAGCGTTTACCCCAAGATCGATTGATCGCCTAAGCCCAGAGCGCGGCGATCGCCCCCTGGATAATTTGTTCGCTCCCCACCGCCGGAGGTCCCAGATTGGGCGACATCACCTCGTGCGCACTCCAGTTGGGCATGCTGCCCGCTTCGTAACCGCCGTTGGCACCCATCGCCAGACCTTGGTCGCTGCCGATGTAACCACGCCCGCCGTTGGTGAGCGTAAATACCATTGTATTGCCAAACGGCGATTGCTGATCGACCCAACGTTCGGTATGGCTGAAATGTTCAAACGGCAGCGCCACCAGGCAGAATTCTTTACCAAGCATCACGCCGTGGGCATCGAGTCGGCGGGGCGGAGGCGCTTGGCCAGTGGCGCGGTAGGCGTCAATCTTTTTAAGTTGCTTGATGCGATCCGGATGGTCGCGCTGCGCCTTAAGTTGCGACTCGACCATCGATTCACTCGGTAGGGGCATCGTCGGTAGCAGGGTAGGAATGGTTTTTGCATGGATTGTCGAACCGGAAATAGAGTTGGATTTGCCCACGGCCACAAGCGCCGCCGCGCCCAATTTCATGCCCGCCGCCTGCGCATCTTCGTGCGTCGTGCGGAGCGGAAAGCTGTTGATGTTCGCGCTGCAACCTTGACCGAAGGCTACGATGCATTCGTGAGGAACCTCTTTTCGGATTGTGGCAACCGCGGCGCCAGGAAAGTCGGCGCTCACCAGCTTACTCGTGTGAGGTACGGTCACCGGATGGGCAGCATGTTCGAAGAGGACGAAGATTGGCTGCTGTGTTTTTTTACTATGGGCCGAGAGGGTGCTTACCCAGGGCACGATCAGCCCTTCGCGGTTCCAGCCCATGTAGGTGAAGCCGTCCGGACCGGTGATCCGCCGATTGATGCCCACCTTCACCGGGGCGCGGCCCGTTTTGAGTTCTGCCGGTTCGAGTCTGGACTGGGCCTGGCGAACCGCATCGACAATTTTTTTATGCACGGCAGTGTTCCAGGCAAGCTCTTCGGGCCGGTCGGTGAGGGCGACGTGGGTGCCATCGTCCCACCAGAGTTCCTCGGTGTACTTGCGACCCGGTGTAGGGGTAGAAAGAATCCACCGCCCCGAATGGGTATGACTGCAGGAGAACCAGACCTCATCGATTCCGCAATCCGCCTTGATGCGGTTGCGGATTTCATCGCAGGTAGCAAAACCTGCGCCAATCGCATCGGCGCTCACGAGGGCCAACTGCTTCCCGTGCCGATCGCGAAGCACCAATGCACGGACAAACAGCGGATCGTGCGCACCGATATTTTCACGGATGTAATGGGTGATCTCCATGCCCTCAGGCGGCGTGATCTCCCGTTC
>CAUZBD010000383.1:0-3463 GCA_963577795.1 Planctomycetota bacterium
GAGGCAATGGCAGGGATCGAAGAGTTACAGTCTCCCCCTGTAACTACCTTAAATCCGGTGGATGTCTATCGCTGTCTTCGACTGAAGCTTTGGGACGTCCAACAAGCCAAGCTTGTTACCTTTCGCGAAGCCGCAGCCTAGGCGAGATGTTTCTTTCGCGTCGGGACGATCGATTTATTCTCTTCGCTTTGAGCCATAAAAGAGTAGCCCTCAAGGCCATGCTGAGCAGCGCGATGGGATGAATATCTTTTGTTCTCTCTCTCGAGGCTCATGCTTTCTTTATCGTTCCTTGGTAAAAATAAACAACTGAGCGAATGAATGAGAGAATAAAGAAAGCATACGACACATGGCATTTGATCTGATTGCTACCTCCACGATGGGGCTCGAAGCGGTTCTGGCTCGCGAGCTTGCCGAACTCGGCTACGAGAACCGGATTATCGACACCGGACAGGTCTTGTTCCGTGGCGAGGTGTCGGCCATCTGTCGCGCCAACCTCTGGTTGCGGACCGCCGGGAGGGTCCTTCTGCAGATTGGTTCTTTTGAGGCGACCGATTTTGACGAGCTGTACGAACAGACGCGAGCGGTCGAGTGGGAAGCTTGGCTCCCTGCCGATGCGGCGTTTCCAGTCAGCGGACGCAGTCGCAAGTCGAAGCTCTCGAGCGTGCCCGCCTGCCAGCGGACCGTCAAAAAAGCGATCGTCGAAAAATTAACCGCTGCGCATCGGGTGAGTGCGCTACCGGAAACGGGCCCTGCTTTTGCAGTCGAGGTCCGCTTGGTCGACGATCAAGTGCAGTTGCTCCTCGATACGAGTGGTGTGGGGCTGCACAAGCGCGGTTATCGACCGCTGCGGGGTGCGGCGCCGCTGCGGGAAACGCTTGCCGCGGGGTTGGTCTTGCTGAGTTTCTGGAAACCGGGACGACCCTTTGTCGATCCCTTTTGTGGCTGTGGCACGATTCCGATCGAGGCCGCTTTGATTGGACGTAATCTGGCGCCCGGTCGCCAGCGGCAGTTTGCCGCCGAGGCCTGGCCGTGCTGCAACGCTGCCCTTTGGGAAGCGGCTCGCAGTGAGGCTGCTGATCTAGCGAAGGAAGCAATCGAAGAGAAATTGATCGGCCAGGATATCAGCGAAGAAGCGCTTTCTCAGGCCCGCTACCATGCGGAGCTTGCCGGAGTGGCCGGCGACATCCATTTTCAAAGGCGCAACTTTTCTGAGCTTTCCAGCAAGCGGCAGTACGGCTATTTGCTCGCGAATCCACCCTATGCCCGCAAAGTGGGCACCGATCGGGAGGTCAGTGCGCTTTACCGCTCGATGCCCGACATTCTCCGGCGTCTGCCCACCTGGTCGCATGGGATTCTGACCGCCTATCCGGGGTTTGAAAAATTAGTCGGTCAGCCTGCCGACCGCCGCCGCAAACTTTATAACAGCCGCATCGAGTGTACCTACTATCAGTTCCACGGACCTCGGCTGCCGAGACAGGGTGTCGAATCGGAGTCGCACGGCGAATCGCAGCAGGCGTTTGGCGGGCTTTCTGAAAAAGCACAAGGGCAGGCCGACATCTTTCGCAATCGTCTTTCCAAACGCGCGCGGCACCTGCGTCGTTGGCCGACCAGGCGGGGAGTTACTTGTTACCGGCTCTACGACCGCGACATTCCCGAGGTGCCGCTGGTCGTAGATCGTTATGAAGACTACCTCCATATTGCTGAGTACGAACGACCGCATGCGCATACGCCAGCCGAGCATGGTGACTGGCTCGACCTGATGGCCCGTACGGCCGGTGAGGTTCTGGAGATTCCACGGCCGCAAATATTTTTCAAAAAACGCATCCGTCAGCGAGGAACGCAGCAGCACGAGCAGGTTGCCGAAAAGAAAAAAATTGTCACCGTGCAGGAAGGCAGTTTGAAATTTCAGGTCAATCTTTCTGATTACATCGATACCGGTTTGTTTCTCGATCACCGCATCACCCGCGCGCTTGTGCGGGAGGCAGCAAGCGGGCGCCGCTTCTTGAATTTATTTGGCTACACTGGTGCGTTTACGGTCTATGCGATTGACGGAGGAGCGGCTGAAACGACGACGGTTGATCTGTCGCAGACCTCTCTCGACTGGACTGCAAGGAACCTTGCAGTCAACGAGATGCAGGGCCCGCGACACCGCATGATCCGCAGTGATGCACTGACCTTTCTTGAGGGGTTGCCGCGTGATGCCTCTTTTGATCTGGCCATGGTCGATCCACCCACATTTTCCAATAGCAAGCGGACCGAGACGTTCTGGGAAGTGCAACGGGACCATGTGCCGCTCATTAATCGCGTACTCGATCGACTGGTGCCCGGCGGGGTGCTTTTCTTTTCTACTAATTTCCGTCAGTTCAAATTAGACGAATCGGCCATAGAGCATGCCACCGTTCGTGAAATCAGTCGCCAAACGGTCCCTGAAGACTTTCGCAACAAGCGGGTACACCGTTGCTGGCGGATGGTCCGCATCGCAAACGCTTAGCCCCGAGCATGCCGGGCGTTTGGACAGGAATTACAAGTCGCTGACCCGGCAAATCTCAATCTCGTCCCGGGCGTCATAACTCAAAAACAAGGTTTCCCGACTTCCGAATTGTTGCATGATGGTGCGGAAGAAAGCATGCTCCTCCGGCCAGGGAAATCCATACACGAGATCAAAGTCTCGAAGTTCCATGTCGATCGCATCGTAGCCGGAGGGCATATCGATCACGGTGCGGTTGATTTCATATTCATCTGAAAAACTGATATCAAAGCCGTCGGGGATAAAACTTCCATGGGCAAATTTTGCATCGCTGCCGTACCGATGCGCTAAATCTTCCGCATGTTCGATGAGGGTTGCTTCGGTCTCAATACCATAAGCCTCAAAACCCATGCGGCTCGCCATGATCGTGAGCACCCCAAGCCCCGAGCCCCATTCGAGAAAGGTCCATGCACGACCCTGAAACTCTGCTAAGGCGTGATATAAGACAGCGTAGTCACCACTGACATACCCCTCAAATGCAGGTGTGTGCCGGTGCTTTTCGCACAGTTCGGTTGCTTCTTGCCAGAGATCTTCAAATTCCTCATGTAGCGAATATTCCCCGCGAACCGCGCCATCCTGATGGCTGTTTAGATTCCGAGTCATACCGGCTCCGGAGGAAGTTTTAGATTTTGGTTGCCTGGAGAATCAACCATCCACGACGCGTCGCGGTATCCGTTTGTCGACAATCAAACCTACAGCGGTTGAGGTTACTTGCTGGATTGCTTGACACGTTGCCTTGCATTTCGACCTTTACGCTGTTTGTGTTTATTTTTTGGCTTTTCATTGGCGCTGCTTGCTTGTGCAAAAGATCGCGTTGAGGAACGACGTGAGGATGGTCGCCTCGATGTCGATCGGGGCGCCGTACTGCCCTTCGTATGAGGTGTCGACGAGCGATGACGCTGCTCGGAGGGTGCGTGTGAATGATCGGTAATCAAG
>CAUZBD010000384.1:0-3460 GCA_963577795.1 Planctomycetota bacterium
CATTCAAAAAATGATCCAGTGCAACGGCCATTTCCTGCATGGATGCGAATCGCTCATGCGGATTTCTCGCCATCGCCCGCATACAAATAGCGCAAATCCGCGGATCTAAATCTTTGCGAACTTCCCGTGGATCGGTTGGCTGCTTGGAAATAACTTCCGTGATCAGGGCCACGATCGAACCTCCCCCTTTGAAGGGCAGGGTGCCGGTCAAACCTTCGTAGAACAACACGCCGAGGCTGTATATATCCGACCGAGGATCCACATCGGCTAATTTTCCCTCAAGCTGCTCGGGAGACATATACGCTGGTGAACCCGAGATCGCACCCTCGCGGGTAATTCGCACATCCTCTTGATCGCTTCGCCGCGCCAGACCAAAATCCATCACGACCGGTTCGCCGCGATGGTCAATCATGACGTTATCCGGCTTTAAATCGCGGTGCACCAACTGAGAGCGGTGCGCTTCATGCATCGCAAGCGCGATCTTACGCACCACAATGGCGACCTGTTCCTGTGGCTGCCGATACGAATGGACGTAATCAGCTAATGAGTGCCCTTCCACATACTGCATCGCAATGTAGTGCGTACCATCGTCTTCCCCAACATCATAAATCGCACAAATATTGGGGTGCGTGATTGCCGCTGCGGATCGAGCCTCACGATAGAATCTTTGAATCACCTCGTCGCCCGATCCCTCGGGGAACTTTGGTATCTTTATGGCAACGGGTCGATCGAGTGTTTCATCTCGGGCAAGATAGACAGCACCCATTGCCCCGATACCGAGAACCCGTTCAATCTGATAGCGACCGATCTTTTTTTTTGTCACCGGCACACATCCTTCCTGCTCACGTGCCGTATCTTTTCCTGAACTTCCAACGATCGTCTCTGCCAATTCTTGCTTATCACCCGATAGGCTCGAAAGCGAGTGTTCGTTCTGAGAGTCCTCTCCGAAAACCATTGACTGGATCCCGTAAACCGACGACTAATTGATCGCTACTTCAAGCACACAACAATACCATGCCTAGGCGTCATTGTAGCTGCCGTGAGACCAGCAGCCTAGAGATAGCTCGAGCAACCCAGCCCATTGAACTTCAAACGCGGGGGAAAGGTTGCACGATACGCCGGATACTGCCCCTGGGCAACAACTGCCATGCTCGTTCGTGAAAATAATAAAGCAGTAGCTTCAACACAAAATCAAATATCCCCACCACCCCAGCTGTGGTCAAATCCCGGGTGACAAAATACGCGACAGTGATCGTTGTAGCAGACGCAATAATTCGCCAAGAAAAAGCCTTGAGAATACTGCGCAGTCGCGACTCTTTATTTTGCGGAGGCGACTGATCGTTCTCCAGAACTTCATTCATAATAGCCTACCTGTAGCCAATGTTACTTTTAATTACCGGATTCCTGTGGCGACAATCGAACTGTAGGCTACCATGAAAAAACAGGAAGAGACAAGCCGAACGCATGCCTTTTTAGACACCAACCGTCGACTCCGGAACACTTACCGCCTTGTAACTCGTACGTGTACGTACAAATCCGAGTCGTTCGTAGAGGCGAATCGCAATCGTATTATCGGTAGTCACCTCGAGATAAACGCGGGATAAACCGGACTGTTGAAATCCTAACAAAGCGCGACGCAGCAGGAGTTCTCCCAGTCCGTTTCCCCGGCATTCTGGAATAATTCCCAAATTTTGAACCGCCCCCAATCCCTGCCTATCCCGAATCCCTTGAATCGTCCCGCAGGACTCGACACCTCCGCCAATTTGCGACTGTCGACAGAGCAACCAGGTCGCGGATGGTAAAAAACCATCTTTACGAGAAATTTCCCGCATTAACCGTACGCAACCCTCAGCATCGCCAAGACACGGAAAGACTTCCGCATCAATTTCTTGTTGGAAACTCCGGAATTTGACCCGGGCGTGCGCAGCGATCTGCCGCTGATCCCAGTCATAAAATCGATATCCGGTAGGCAAATCGGTCGGGCCGAAATGACGCCCCCCAAGGCCAAGTTCCATACGAAATCGCTTGAAATACCTAATATTCATACGCGGTCACTTTGTCGATCGAGAAGAGAAGAAATTGCAGATTAATTCGCTCCACCTAGAAGTCAACTCTACCGCTCAGATGGGTGATGGTCAACTTTTACGTGCCCTGCAATGGCATAATTGTAGGCGTTAAAGCCGTTCCTACGGAAATTTGCATCCATCAAGAGACCCCAGCCGCTAGTCCATGTTTTTTTGACTACTCTAAACTTTTATTTTCATCTCTTGAATCCACAGGTTCTCGCTCCGTAAAATGGACTCCCTAGCCTCCACCCTGTGTATTCGCTCAAAAACTGGATCTGACACATGCATCAAAAACCGATCTGTTTTCATGTGTCCCTGCTCCTGTTCTCCAGTTGCTTCATCGGTTGTGAACGCACCGCCCAAATCCCGGCCGATCGGACCAACAACACGCAGCGAGTACACATCGTCTGCACAACGACCATGATTGAAGACCTTGCTCAACATTTGGCAGGCAGTGCTGCTGATGTGACCGGTATTATGCGTGCGGGAGAAGATCCGCATGTCTATAACGTTCGGCCTCGCGACGCCGAACAAATCGCTCGAGCGGACATCATCCTCACCAATGGGCATCACCTCGAATCGACCCTTGAAAAAGTAATCCGCAACAATGCAACAGGACCAGTCGTCGCCTTGGCAGAAAAAGCTGTCCCGCATCCTCTCGGCAGCATCGACGACGCAGACGGCGGTGCGCCAGATCCACACTGTTGGATGTCCGTCGCTCATTTTCGTGGTTATTTACAGCACGCCCTTGATGCACTCATTGCAGTGGACCCAGAGAATGCCGACACATATCGTAATAATGCCAGGCAATACGATGCTGAACTCCAAGAGCTGGATACCTGGATTCAGAATCAAATAACGTCGATTCCCGCGGACAAACGAATCATTGTTACCAGCCACGATGCATTTCAATATCTGGCGGAAGCCTATGGACTCGACGTACGAGCAATGGTCGGCATCAGTACGGCAGAAGCGCCGAGGCCTCAGGAAATCGAAAAAATCGAGTCCTTAATTCGAAATCGTAACGTCAAAGCTGTGTTTATTGAAACATCTACGAGTTCCACGCTAAATACGCTCGTTAAAAAAAGTGCTGCAGCCACCGGCGCAACTATTGGAGGAACTCTGTATAGCGATTCTCTCGACGAGCCCGGCGAACCGGCCGGTAGCTATGTAGGCATGATGCGACATAATATTTCTGCTATTGCGGGTGCACTCGGGGAGCGGGCTGCGTCCGGGCAGGGAGCGACGACACCTTGAATAAGACCCTCGACCCATCGCCACCGTCCACAAACAATGTGCCACTCCAAACGCGGAACCTCTCTGTTTCGTACGCGGGTCGGTCCGTCTTGCGCTCCGTATCCTTTCAGTTATCGGCAGGAACGCTCACCGGAATC
>CAUZBD010000385.1:0-3447 GCA_963577795.1 Planctomycetota bacterium
GGCCGAGACGTTCCAGAACGAACATCGCCGATCCCTCTCCCATCACGAATCCACTGCGATCCCGATCAAAGGGCCGACATGCCTGAATCGGATCCTGATGCTTGGCTAAAACGCGCAATTGACGGAAGCCTGCCGCAAACAAGGGGTTAATCGTCTCAGCACTGCCCGCCAAAGCCAAATCGCATTGGCCATCCCGAATCCGTCTTACCGCTGAAAGGATATCAATCAGTCCGCTGGCACACGCTGTCGAATGACAACTTCTTGGACCATAGAGTCCATGTTCGATCGCTACTTCTGAGCAGGCTGTGTTCGGCAGCCACTGGTGCCACGCAGGGACTTCTTCTTCGGGTTTACTGCCATAACCAATGATTTCAGCAATGCCTGCCGTATCCCCCATATGGCCGCTGATCGCACAGGCAAATCGATCTCGATCGATCTGAGACCAATCCAATGCGGCATCTTCAATCGCCGCTCGTGCAGCTTGCTGCGCGAGTGCGATGACTTTCAGCTGGCCGGCATTCGGCACATCGATATCCACCGGAGCACCGATGATCAGATCATTGGGAATACCGCGCAAACCTTCGATATAACGAACACCGCTTTTACCGCGCTGCACCGCCTGCCACGTCGACTCGGCAGTCTCCCCAACGGACGTGAGCATACCGATCCCGGTAATCACAACCGGTTCGCACATGGGGGGTCGGTGGGCGAAGGACATGCGGAAGTTTCCAACAAGTAAAAGCGCAATTTTAGGGGCCGGAGGGTAGCGAATCGAACGTTGCCTGTCTGCAGGAATCTGCACATTTTCTGAATATTCGCTGCCAGATAGACCAGGGATGCCGACCGAAAAATGAAAGCACCAAGCGGACCACATGCACCGCTGGCAACGCCACAACACGCAGGAAACCACTACCACATCAAGAAACACATCAAGAAATCCATTTCCTGTGGGTTTATAACCCAAATTATATCTATTTATGATTTTTTTGTGGGTTTATATCCCCTACCGCTTGAATTCTCTTTTTTTTATGGCATAACGGGACGCAGTTGAGAAAAAACGAGTATGGAAGAAGCAAACGATCTGATTCTCGGGGAATTTCCCCGACAACTGGACGAACGCTATCGAGTTTCCATCCCGCAGGAGTGGGTGCAGCCTCTGATGGAGGCGGACGGATATTGCACACTGGCGAAGGAGCGGCCCGGATGCCTCAGCCTATGGAATACGCGACGTTCACAAGACGAACTAGATGCTGGCATGGATCTGGTGCGGGGAAAGATGCGCGCCGGGAAACTCGAAGGTCGGATCGACGAGCTGCAGTTACTCGGACGATTGCTTTCCACGAGACAGCGCCAAGTCAAGATTGCGGGGCGGGGGCGACTGCTCATCCCGGAAGGCTTTCGGGAATTTCTTGGCGTCGAACAAGGCGACGAGGTGCTGATTGTGGGCGCGGCAGTTTGTGTCGAAATCTGGCGACCCGACGCTTGGGTCGCCTATCTGGAAAAACGCATTCCACGCTTCCGACGACTCTTCGACAGCCTTACCGGATAGGCCCTTCAACGCGTGTGGGCGGCAGATGCAAAAAAGACAAGCAACCCAGGGGGCGTTAGCGAAGAAAAACGAAATACAAAAGAACGACCATGCTCGGTCGTGAGTGAAGGCATCTGAATCACAATGCCTGTGTCGCCCGAATAGGAATGTAAGTCACCTTAGACCGGGATTGTTGGCACGGATGCCAGCGGACTCAACGACGGCCGGGCATGGCGTTTTTTTATTTCCCTTCCGGCTCTACTTCTTCATCACTTGGCTGGTCCTGCGATGCCACATAGGCCATTCGTAGCTCATGGAGCAGACTCTGCAGCATGACTTCCTCCTGGGGGTTACAATTCCCCTTCGTCTTCTCCTGAAGCACCTCGATCAAATCAATCGCGTGCTTTGCCTGAGAAAGATTCCGATCTGTTTTTCCGGTCATCGGGTTAGGGAGTGTGCCAAGGTTAAGCATGGCTTGGGTGGCAAGCATGCTTACAATGGTTGTGAAATCGGCAGGTGGCAGAGGAATGTCCCTGTGCTCGCTGTCGCTTGCGGGAGCCGCTTCAGGGGCCGCTTCAGGGGCCGCTTCAGGGGCCGCTTCAGGGGCCGCTTCAGGGGCCGCTTCAGGGGCCGCTTCAGGGGCCGCTTCAGGGGCATCTGCATCCGTTTCGTCCCCGGTCGCCTCAGCGGCAACCCTTTCCGCTTCAACCTGCGTCTTCCAATCTTCGTCGATAATAATTTTTTTGTCTTCTGATGCATCGGTCATAACGTGGATACCTTGCAAAAAAATAACTCAGAACTGAAAAATATTACACAAAAGCCATCTCGCATCAGCCACGCGTATTGGAGCCAGTGGAACGCTTTAATCCCCTCGCGTTTAAGAACTCGACTCCCATTGCTGGTTGTCCGCGCGAGACGCTTCTTGAGAACGGGCGGCCCGTGCCGCATGATGCGCAACAGCCGCTCCAACAAACCCGGAAAAAAGCGGGTGTGCAGATGTTGGCTTCGACTTAAATTCAGGATGGAACTGAGCTGCCACAAACCAAGGATGTCCGGTCAGTTCAATAATTTCAACCAATTTTCCATCTGGGCTGGTGCCAGAAAACTGCATGTTGTGTGCGGCAAATTGCTGACGATACACGTTGTTGAATTCGTAGCGGTGGCGATGACGCTCGCTGAGTGAAGTCGTCCCGTAACATTCCGCGGCAATGCTCCCCGATTCCAATTGCGCTGGCTGCGCACCGAGCCGCATCGTCCCCCCCTTTTCGGTAATCGTTTTTTGATCATCGAGCAAACAAATTACCGGATGGGGGCTCTCTTTATCGAACTCACTTGAATGGGCTCCCTCAAGCGATACGACATTGCGGGCAAATTCAATCACCGCACACTGCATCCCGAGACAAATGCCCAGCAAAGGGATATTCCGCTCGCGCGCAAACCGAATCGCCTCCACCTTGCCCTCAATACCACGTTCACCAAACCCCCCCGGTACCAAGATGCCGTCGTATGTGGAAAGCAATCGCTCCGGCCCCTCCGCCTCGATCTGCTCACTTTGGATTGGCTGAATCCGTACCTGTGAACGATGCGCAATCCCAGCATGATCGATGGCTTCGTAAATCGATTTATAGGCATCACGATGCGCCGCATATTTACCCACCACAGCAATACTAATCTCGCTCTGCGGATTGCGGAGTCGCTGCATCAGATCTTGCCAGTCATCGAGGACCAGCGCCTCCGCCGGTAGATTCAACCTGCGGACAATGAACTCGTCCAACTCGTTATTGACCAGACTGAACGGAACTTCATAGATGGAAAAATCTTTGTCTTTTTCTTCGATCACTGCCCGGATCGGTACATTACAGAAGAGGGCGATTTTTTCTCTGTCGGATCGCGAAAGAGAACGCTCGGTACGGCAGACG
>CAUZBD010000386.1:0-3426 GCA_963577795.1 Planctomycetota bacterium
CTGCTTCTGGCGGTATCCAGAAATCATCAAGCTGCTCATGTCGCGCGACTTCCGCGACGAGTGCCTAAAAAAACTTCCGAGCAAAATCAAAAATCGAATTACCCTACCGGAAATCGACCGGGAGTACACGCTATTGGATGTGGCCACCTCGATGTCGGCCGGTCCGGCCCGGGCACTGGGCCTTGCGAACAAAGGCAACCTAGCCGCCGGATGCGATGCGGATCTGGTGATTTACGAGCAGGAAGACGACCCCGCAGAAATGTTTTCCCATCCGCGTTACGTAATCAAAGGGGGCGAAGTGATTATCGAGGATGGGGAAATCCGCGAGACGCCCGAAGGACGCGAGTATATTGTGCGGCCCCATTATGATCCTGGGACGGACGACTTTATGCGGCCACTGTTTGAAGACTGCTACACGATGGCGTTCGACAACTATCCGGTCGAGATGGAGCGCGTCCGAGGGGCCATCATTCGCGACTGTCAAACCGGTGAGGCATCTTGAATAGCGATGGGGATCAAACTCACACTCACGCGTCAGCCGACTGTCCCGCTCGAAGCGGAGGTTCTTGCGCCCAATGCGCTGGCCGACTGTTCGACCGACCAAATTGCTGCACTCACCGTCTACCACGGCAAGCGGCAGTTGCCGCTTGCCGACTTTTTTGAGATTGAGGGCGAGCGGAGCGACGAGCTCGAGATCCATGGCGACTTGAAAAAGGTCCGCTGGGTCGGCCGGGCAATGTCGCGCGGTCGCCTCACGATCCACGGCAATGTGGGTATGCATCTGGGCGCCTACATGACCGGTGGACAGATTGAAGTTGTAGGCGATGCGGGCGACTGGATCGGGGCCGAGATGAAAGGGGGACAGATCCACGTGCAGGGCAACGCGGGAGGCCAGGTGGGTGCCGCGTACCGCGGTTCGCTCGCTGGCATGAAAGGAGGCCTGATCCACGTGACTGGCTCAGCCGGCCTGGAAGTCGGGATGCGGATGCGGCGTGGGATCATCGTGATCGGGGGAGCGGCCAAAGATTTTACGGGCCTGCAGATGAAGGGGGGCACAATCGTGCTGATGGAGGGCGCAGAAATCCGCACCGGGGCCTGGATGAATCGTGGCACGATCATTTCACTCAAGGCCGTGCAGGTGATGCCCACCTTTGCCCTGGCCACAAAAAACTTTGTCCCACCGTTCCTGCCGCTACTTGCCAAAGCGCTTGCGCCCCAGGGGATTACGATACCGACCGATTGTGGTTTCGACTTCTACTCGGGCGATCTCTCGGTCCCGGGCCGCGGTGAACTGCTCATCCGGCAGGCGGACTGAGGTTCAGCTTCTCGCCCGCTCGCGTTCTGCGGCAATCTGAGTGTATGATAAAGACAGCCGCAAAGGATCGCTTTGCGCCGGAGAGAGAGAACCGGAAGACCGATGCACGGAATGGCAAAAATCCTCTGTCTGCTGGTGATGGCCACTCTGCCGCTGCTAGCCTCCGCGGCCGAGTTGCCCCAGCGGCCCAACGTGGTGCTGATCATCAGCGACGACCACGCCTGGACCGATTACGCGTTGATGGGGCACACGCGGGCCGAGACCCCCCACATCGATCGACTGGCCCGTGAAGGGCACACCTTTACCCGCGGCTACGTGGCCACGGCCATCTGCAGTCCCTCACTCGCTACCATGCTCACCGGACTGCACGCTCACCAGCATGGGATCACCGGCAATGATCCGGTCGTTGCTGCCGGCGATGACCCGGTCGCGGCTCGCGATTGTTTTATCCGCCCCTTCCTCGCACTTCCGCAACTGCCGCGGCTCCTGAAAGATGCCGGTTACCGCACGATGCACACCGGCAAGTTCTGGATGCGGAATCCCGAACGGGTCGGTTTCACCGATCACATGGGACCCACTGGCCGGCACGGTGGCAAAGCCCTGGCCATCGGCCGCGAGACGATGGAGCCGATCGATCGTTTCCTCGACTCTGCCATCGCCCAGAAAGAACCGTTCTTCCTCTGGTATGCCCCGTTCCTTCCGCATGTACCGCACAATCCACCCGCCAGGCTGTTGAAAAAATATGCCGATGTAAGTGATCCGGCCGAGCGCAAGTATCTGGCAATGGTCGAGTGGATGGATGAGACCACCGGAGAGTTGCTCGGCATGCTCAAAGAAAAAAAGGTTGCCGATAACACGCTGGTGATCTATTTGGCCGACAACGGGTGGAATGCCTTCGGCAAAGCGTTCCCTTATGAAAACGGTGTACGGACGCCGATCATCCTCCGCTGGCCCGGAAAAATTGTGGCCGCGATGGATACGAAACATTTAGCGACCAATTTAGATCTGATGCCGACCATTCTCGCTGCCTGCAAGGTCGAGGTACCGCAGGGACTTGCGGGCATCAACCTCCTGGATTCCGCAGCGGTGCGCAATCGCAAGGAAATTTTCCTGGCCAACTACGGCCACGATATGGTGGCCGCAGACAGGCCCGAGGAAAGTCTCTGGACCCGCTCGTGCATCGATGGCCACTGGAAACTGATCGTGTGGCAGCAGCCCTCGCCGAAGGTGCTGCCCTACAACGGCGGACACCGCCGCAAGTCGCCGCCGCTGACGGGAAAAAATAAAAATCTTGAATTGTTTGATCTAGCCTCCGATCCGCACGAAACCAAAAACCTGGCCGCCGCGCATCCGGAGCAAGTTGCGCAAATGCTTGCGGCACTCGATACCTGGTGGAAACCATTTCCCGAATAACCCCTTCTTTAAAGGAGAGACCGATGAAAGTAGACCTCTATACCAAATGCGTACTGACGGTGATTGCTGTCTGTTTGAGCTTGCTCGTACTCCGCGACGTACCGGTCCTTGAGCGGGCCGAAGCGGCCGATAACCGCGGCAACGTGCAGGATGTGCGGATCGTCGGCGTCCACCGGCAGCCGCAACAGCAGTGGGATGCCATGCCCACGATGGAGCAAACCGAATTTCGCCACCCCGGGCCGCAACTCGAATGAAGTGCGAGTCAAACGACCGAAACAATCGCGGTGACACTTTTTATTACTCGCGCACGCACCCTGGAGCCGGGATGCTCTTGCGGTAGAATGGGGCCATTATGGATTCATTCTCCGGGGCCACGTTACAAGGAACTTACATATGCTGTGCCGTCTGCTCACCTTCGCCCTGTTCCTGAGTCTGTCGGCCCCTTTGCTCTGGGCCGATCACCATGAAGAGGAGAAACCTCCGCGAACGATTGCCGTGGCCGGTGAGGGGAAAGTCAAGACAAAACCCGATACCGCTTCGATCTCCGCCGGTGTGGTCACCGAGGCCGATACGGCCCGCGAAGCGCTCGACAAAAATACCGAACGCATGCAACAGGTGATGCAAGGGCTTCTTGAAGCGGGTATTTCCCAGGATGATCTGCAGACCTCGCAATTTTCTGTGAGCCCGGTTTACTCGCG
>CAUZBD010000387.1:0-3421 GCA_963577795.1 Planctomycetota bacterium
AACCCAACTTATAGGGGGAAAAAACCTTCAACAACCGCAGGAAGAGACAGCGCGCTGTGCCGCAGTCTACCTCATTGAACAAGGACTTGATCTCGATGGGCTCGGGATCAGTGGATCAATTTTAGTCGGTGGCGAAACTGCCGATTCCGATATTGATCTCGTTTGCTACGACGAATCAGCCTTCCATAACATTCGCAAGCTTTTTAGTGATCGCCGGGGACCGTTCACGGCACTTGGAACAGAGCATTGGAAACAATCCTATCACCGTCGCCGGCCTGCCCTTTCCTTCGATGCTTACTGCTGGCACGAAATCCGCAAGAATAACAAAGCCCTCCTCAACGGTATTAAGATTGATATTGGCCTCGTCGCTCACTATGATGAAAGCAATTCCGCTTCCTGGAAAAAAGCCGGGGCTTGTGAAATTCAAGCGGCGGTAACGCACGATCGCTACGCTTTTTTCACTCCTGCACGGTGGACCATCGAGCATCCGCTGGCAACTGAAGTCATTACGTACAGCGCCACTTACACAGGACAGGCTCATTCTGGCGAACGTGTTGCCTTGCGGGGCGTATTGGAAAGATGTGGACAAACTGCGCGAATCGTTGTGGGGCAATCGCGTGAGGCGGAAGACGATTACATCAAAGTCATTCCAAGTGATTGCTATCCTACCAGAGAAGGGTAAATCGCAGAAAATAAATTTCGCTTCATCGAAGTGAGACAGCATGCTAAATTAAGGCAAAGACACCATCCCGAATCACCCACCTCGTCGTACCTTTCTCCCTCTACTACATTCCCTGATTGGCATCCGATGATCCGTTTTGCATTACATTTACCGCTGATTCTATGCATTCTTCATGTTGCCTCTGCGGAAGAATCGCAAGCAGTTCGTTTCGATATCCTGGATCCCGGCCCTTCCGCACAGGATGTCCCTCAGATTAACCCCTGGAAGACCATCCATCTCGATCCTGAATATGGGGGCAACTGGTGTGTCACCGGAGACCTCGATGGTGACGGGCAACCCGAAATCGTATCCGCGAAGAATAAATATGGCGACGGTATCCACTACACCACCTCCGCCGTCGCCCACAGACTCGATGGCAGCATTCTTTGGAAATGGGGCAATCCTACCGAAGGCCACGCCTACAACGGGTATGATGTTGCGCTTCAGATCTACGACTGGGATGGGGATGGCACCAACGAGGTGATGCTACTGACCGAGGGGGAGTTGGTAGAACTCGATGGGGCAACCGGAAAAGAGAAGCGTCGTTTCGCGATTCCGATTCGAGCCACCGACTGCCTAGTGTTCGTTAACCTATCTGGTGGACAGCGGGCCCAAGAGGTCATCGTCAAGGATCGCTATCGTCGCCTGTGGGCGTACGATTACGAAGGAAATCAACTTTGGGGTGGTCAGTGGAAACCGGGTGGTTTTCCCACAGCACACCAGCCTCGGCCGATCGACTTGGACAGTGACGGAAAAGACGAAATCATGGCGGGGTACGCCATGCTCAATAGCGATGGTACGGTTCGCTGGACCTACCGTTCCAAAGTGATGGATCAAACGCACGGACACCTCGATTGCTGTCGCGTCATACAACGGGGAAAAACTCCAGAAGCGTACCGTCTGATCCTCACCTGTTGTGGCGACAATAACATTGCCTGTGTCGACGGCAATGGGAAAGTTCTCTGGGAGCGACCCGGCCATCACTTTGAGTCGGTTCAACTTGGCAAAATCTTCCCCGATCTTCCGGGACCTCACCTGTTAGTCGACATTGCACACGAGCCTGTTGGAACAAGTCCTCTCTGGGTGATGAATTCCCAAGGAAACGTTCTGGGTAAAATAATGCTCACCTCGAGTCGGATCCACGATCTCGTCGACTGGACGGGAGACGGCGTCGATGAAATCCTCGTCTCAGCCGATCGCGGGATCTTCGATTATCGGGGCAAGCGCATTGCCACCTTCAACACCGGTAGCCGCGGTGGCGCCCTTCTGCTGGGAGACATGACGAGCGATGGGATTTCCGACGTGACCATCATTACGGCACAGCCCTTAGCAGCGAACATCTTCAAAAACACACACGGGACGACACCCGGACAGCTGGGCTGCGGTGTGAACTTTACGCTTTATTAAATCACTTAAGATGAGGGAGATTTCTTAGATGGTCAAAACCGAAAGTACGATGCTTCCCTTAGGGACCGAGGCGCCTGGATTTTCACTACCGAATGTCGATGGGCAGTTGGTCTCCCGCGAAGAGTTTATCGCTGCACCTGCCTTGGTAGTAATGTTTATTTGCAATCATTGTCCCTACGTAATGCATATTGCTGACCATCTAGCCTTGCTCGGTCGCGAATATGGTAAAAAGGGAGTTGGCGTTGTCGCGATCAGTTCCAACGATGTCAGCACCCATCCAGCCGATTCCCCCGAACAAATGGTCCATGAAGCAGAGAACCGGGGCTACTCGTTCCCCTACCTTTACGATGCGGATCAATCGGTCGCTAAGGCATATCGCGCCGCCTGTACTCCCGACTTCTATGTTTTCAATGGAAAAGGTCAGCTTACCTACCGTGGTCAGTTGGATGCTAGCCGACCGGAAAGCGGTATCCCTGTTACTGGCGTCGACCTCCGCAGTGCAATCGATGCAACCCTCGATGGAACACCGGTAACGGAATCGCAAAAACCGAGTCTCGGCTGCAATATTAAGTGGAGCGACGGACAGGAACCGGAATACTTTCCACAGACAGGCTGATTTCCCGGCATTGACGAAAGTGGGCTATTTCGACAAGAATTAAACCATTGCAATGGCATAGAGCATTGCGCGACCCCCCTACATTCCCCGCCTACCCCGTTTGGTTACTGCTTCCGAGGACCGTGCAATGACTTTCCATAAGGCTATCTCGCTTTTCATGTTTTCCGTCTGCCTCGCACCTCCATTATTAAAAGCCGAGGACGATGCAAAGAAGACGCCGGAAAAAACAGCGAGTGCGAATGAAGATAACGCAGACGAACAAAACAAGGACGCGGAAAAAGCCGTACAGCTCGTACCCGATTCTCAACTACGCGAGGTGATCTTAGAAATTAAACGTCGCCGACAAATTGAAGGTGATGAGATCACGATGGACGACCTGCAGAATGTATGGTCGCTCGATGCCAGCCGCAAGGGAATCCGTGATCTCACGGGTCTTGAGCACTGCGTCAATCTTGGAGACGCTAAATTTACCGGCAATGAAATCGTTGATGTCTCGCCCCTAAAGTCTTGCGGAAGTCTGCAACTCCTCGATTTAGCGGACAACCAGGTCAAGGACCCTTCGAGCCTCGGTAATCTCAAAAAGCTACAGTACCTAAATCTTGAAAACAATCAGGTACAATCGCTCTCTGGACTTGAGGATTGTGTGGCCTTGAACAGCCTTTACGCCGCGGGCAATG
>CAUZBD010000388.1:0-3415 GCA_963577795.1 Planctomycetota bacterium
TTTCAGGCCTTTACGAATCTCCGGACTCGCAACATGAGAATCCTTGCTGAGCGTGCCGGAGAACACGCGAATGAAACTCAGCTTTTGCACGAACGGATCAATCCGCGTACGAAACACCTGCGCAATCAGTGGTTTGGATGCATCCGCTTTGACTTCCGTTTGTACTCCATCCCCTTGGCCCGTCTGCCGTGCAACAGCATCGGGTGCCAAACCGCACATCGCGAGGCCATCAAGTAGTTCCTGGAGGCCAACCTCGGTTTTACTCGAGACGCAGAGAATAGGAATCAAACTGCCTGTGGCAATCGCTTGCGACATCAACCGCGACAATTCTTCCTTCGTAGGCTCCGTACCTTCAAAATACCGTTCCATCACCTCTTCATCGACTTCAATAATCGATTCAATGAGTCCCTCATGGATATCTTTCGGATCGATCAAGGCCCCGGAAGTGTCGTCTGGAACTGTAAGCGTACTGACAACACCTTTGAAATTTTCTCCGCTTCCCAGCGGAATATTGAGCGGTACACATGCAACCCCAAACAAGTCCCTGATACTTGCCAGCAGCGCAGGGAAATCAATGTTTTCTGCATCGAACTTGTTAATCACAATCACCCGGCCAACACCAGCTGAACCCGTTTCCTGAAATACTCGACGTGTATTGACTTTGATACCGGCACTCGCGTCAATCACAATGCAGGCGGTATCAACACCGCGCAGCGTGCCGATTACCTGTCCAATCAGATCGGGATAGCCTGGTGTGTCAAATACATTAAATTTCTTCCCACCATGCATAAAGGTCGTTAGGGTTGACTCAATCGTATGATGATGGTGTTTTTCTTCCTCATCAAAATCACAGATGCTCGTCCCGTCATCGACACTCGGATTGGCATTTAACGTCCCGGTAAAAGTGAGGAACTTATCAGCAAGAGACGTCTTGCCTGATGAGCCATGACCAACTAGGGCAATGTTGCGTATATTCTGAATCGTGTAGTTCGCCATTTTCAAAACCCTTGAAATAGAATCTCAATGTTTTTGGATCAGGTCCGCTATAGCTTATTATTTCCGTCGTTTCCTATCCCCCAAGACCAGCTTCTGCTGCTGCCAATGCGTCCTCCATAGACAGACGTCCTTCATAAAAAGCCTTACCCACAATACATCCATCCACCGGCACTTCCGCCAGATGTTGAATATCCTCCACCGAGTGAATTCCTCCCGACGCTATCAGCGGTACATCAACAAACTTTCGTAATTGTTCTAGTGCCTCAATGTTCGGCCCGCTGAGCATGCCATCGGTTGCGATGTCCGTATACACAACCGCCGCGAGAGGCATTTCACGAAAATCCGCTACAATTTCGATCGCAGTAAGTTGGCTGACATCCAGCCAACCATCGGTAGCCACAAATCCATTGCGGGCATCAACGCCCAACACCAGTTTGTCCGGATACTTCCCACACATTGCGCGAAACCAATCCGGCTTCTTGATCGCCTGCGTGCCCAACACGAGCCGCAGCACATCCGCATCAATGAGTTCTTTGATCCCATTCTCATCACGGATGCCACCACCCACTTGAAGCGTGAGTTGCGTTGCCGAGGCAATGGCCCGAATGACACCTCGGTTAACAGGCTGCCCGCTCCGAGCACCATCGAGGTCGACAATGTGCAGAAATTCAGCCCCTTCAGATTCCCAACGCAGCGCCATGGCAACGGGATCTTCACTGTAGATTGTTTCCTGTTGGTAATTGCCCTGGACCAACCGGACGCAACGGCCCTCATAAAGATCAATCGCTGGCCAGATTTGCAACCGCTGTGCCACCTACAAACTCCCCCCGTCCCCAAAGGAACCATGCAATAGATCCACATCCACGCGGGTGGAATAATGCCTCATGAATATCTCACAGAAACCGCCCGTCTTCAAGTCGGCTCACACGCTCCTTGCGCACTTCTCGAACACCGACTTAAGAAGATTTGAGCTGAGCAAAATTACGCAGCATCTGGAGACCGGCTTGTTGACTTTTTTCAGGATGAAATTGCGTGGCAAAGATATTCTCCCTGCTGATCATCGATACGAATAAACGAGAATAGTCTGTTTCTGTCGTAACGACATTTGAATCCTCAGGCACAACGTAATAAGAGTGTACGAAATAGAAGTATGCCTCAGGCGCAATCCCGTTTAATAAGGGAGAAGACTGCCTAATTTCCAACTGATTCCAACCCATATGCGGAATCTTGTAACCTTCCGGTAAATCTTTAAAGGAGACAACCTCGCCCGAAATAATTCCTAGTCCCGGATGACTTCCGTTTTCATAACTCCTGTCAAACAAGAGTTGCAAGCCAAGGCAAATTCCCAGTAACGGCTTTCCAGACTTTGCAGCTTCCTGGAGCGGTTCGACCAACTGACGTTCTTGCAGTTGCCGCATTGCATCGGCAAAAGCGCCTACTCCGGGCAAAATGATTTTTTCGGCTTTGCGAAGCACCTGTGGATCATCCGTAACCACGCCATCGTATCCGGCACGTAAAACCGCACGCTGCACGCTACGTAAATTTCCCATCTGATAATCAACGATAGCAATCATGACACTCTTAAATCCCAGATTGAACGGATCCACCTAAAGATGCGGTGAATACAAACAAACGACTGCCCTTCCGCAGTAATGTAGGCAACCTCCGCGGCGTATGCCAGCACACCTGAAGAAGAATGCACCTGAACCATTAGAATGGGTTCAGGGAGAGGGACTACCCACCGAATCGGGATAGATCACAATTTCAACCCGATCATTGCCACGACGACCCGGCACGGTAGCGGATGAATAAACAGGATGGTTGGCCCCATGACCGACAATAAACATCTGGTCGCTACGAAACACCGAACGCGTGAGAAAAAATTCATAGATCGCCATTGCCTGGGCAGAAGAAAGGTGATGACCATTTCGCCAAACGCCTTCACTGTCTTGAACCGGATTGGCATGCCCTTCTAAACCGATTCTTTGGTTGGGATAGGCCTGGGCAAGCTTTTCCCCCAATTGATCGAGAGCCCCGATTTCGCCATCCTGAATTTGAGCTGTCTGCGGATTAAAAAAACTTTCGGCCAGCAAACGGATGCGAATTACATTACCGTCTCTCTCTATCGTCGCCTTATCGGTCGGCAGGGTGATCAGTTGCAGATTTTGATTTGAGCGAATGGTTGCGCCGCCACGCTGGCGATTTGACGCTGTGAGATGTTCGACCGACTGCTGTGCGGATTGCGCCTGCGATTCACTTTGTGCTAACTGCGACTGCACCGTCTGTAACCGCTCAGTCGATTCTTTGATTTGCTGCTGAAGCTTTTGGACACTTTGTCGCGCAGAGGCCAACTGCCTCTCCTTTTCTTGGTTAAGTTCGTTTAAAGAGGCCGCATTTTTAGAACTACCCTGTTTTTGTA
>CAUZBD010000389.1:0-3412 GCA_963577795.1 Planctomycetota bacterium
AAAAACAACCGCCCTGCGTATTTTAAGTACCGTCCTGCAGCCATCGGGTGGAACGGCCAAAATCGACAACTTGGATGTCGTCGCGCAAAGCGACCGCGTTAGGCATCGGATCGGTTTTGTCTCAGCAGGAACGGCCGTGTACGACCGAATGACTGCCTGGGAAATGGTCGAATATTTCGGCCACCTGTACGGCCTTGAGGACGAACTGCTCGAGAGCCGGATGGAAGAAATATTCACCCGTCTGAAGATGCAAGACATTCGGGATAGACTGTGCGGAAAAATGTCGACCGGAATGAAGCAGAAAGTTTCCATTGCCCGCGCTATCGTCCACGATCCACCGGTGGTGATTCTCGATGAAGCGACGGCCGGGCTTGATGTCCTTGCTGCCCGAGCGGTACTCGAAATCGTATCCGACCTGCGGGATCGGGGGAAATGTATCATCTATTCAACGCACATCATGCGCGAGGTCGAACGGGTCTGCGACCGGGTAGCGATCATGCATCGGGGGCATATCCTGGCCACCGGCACCATCGCCGAATTACGGACTGGGGCACCTGCTGGCGTCAAGAGCGGCGAAATGGAAGAACTTTTTTTCGATCTCATCCAAAAGGCGGAGGCGGCCGACCCGGAGGCCGCCCTCGGCGGGTAACGACTGATGAAGTGGAAGAATGTTCGCCTGATTTTTCGCCGTGAGCTGCGGGATCAACTCCGCGACCGCAGAACGCTGTTCATGATCGCGGTCCTGCCGATCCTCTTCTATCCGCTGCTCGGGGTGAGTTTCTTTCAGATTGCCCAGTTTCTTCGCGAGCATCCGAGTCGTGTTTTGATTCTTGGTTACGAGGGCACCGGTGGCAACTTACCCGAACTGATCCGCCAGAATCGCTTTGCGGTGACTCCCACTGAGAAAACATCCGACGGTGCGGTTCAACTCGAACTGCTCCCGCTCGCGAGGCTGGCGTTTGTACGGCGTGGAAAGTGGCCCGAGGGAGCCACCCTGAGCGAGGAGCAATCAAGGATCGTTAATCGGCAGATTCGTGCCTTGATGAATCGTTATGGTTGTGAAGCGGCCGTCTGCTTTCCGCCCGATTTCTTTAAGGAACTCGAAAGCTATCCCGATCGCTTCCGCGCGCACGCACGCCTCGCAGGGAAAGAACCCCCACCGGCCGTTCCCCGACCGCTACTCGTCTACGACAATAGCAGCGACAAGAAGGTACTTGCGCACGCCCGTGTGGATCGGGCGCTGACCAACTGGTCGGCTGAAGTCGGTCAGCTGAGTCTGGCGGCGAGCAATCTCTCACAATGGGCTGCGCGACCGATCGAATTCAATCGCTTCGACCTCGCCGAAGACAATCAGCGGATCAACGTCTCACTCTGGTCTAAAATTCTTCCTTTCGTTCTTTTAATCTGGGCCGTCACCGGAGCGTTCTATCCGGCGATCGATCTGTGTGCCGGTGAAAAGGAACGAGGAACACTCGAAACGCTGCTCACCAGCCCGGCCCTCCGGAGCGAAATTGTCCTCGGAAAATTGATTACAGTGATGCTCTTTAGCATGACGACCGCACTCTTGAATCTGATGGCCATGGCCATCACGGGTCGAGTCGTGATGTCGCAGCTTCAAGATCTGGCAGCCCAAGCGGATGTCGGGCCACCCCCTTTGTCAGCGATCTTTTATCTTGCCTTGATGCTTATTCCGATCTCCGCACTTTTCAGTGCCGTCTGTTTGGCGCTGGCTGCCTTCGCCCGCAGTACGAAAGAAGGCCAGTATTATTTAATGCCGGTCATCCTGGTAACGCTCCCCTTGATTCTCTTACCGATGGCCCCGAGTGCAGAACTTGATCTCGGTTTCAGTCTGATCCCAATCAGCGGTATTGTCCTGTTGATGCGTTCGGTGATGGAAGGCACGATCGGTGAACTTTGGCCGTATGCGTTTCCCGTGCTGCTGGTGACCTTTTTCTGCTGCTATCTGGCGATTCGCTGGGCCGTCGATCAATTCCGCAGCGAGGATGTACTTTTCCGCGAAGGTGAAAAGTGGGACCTGGGAAGCTGGCTCATCCAGTCGGTTCGCAACCGTCGCCCGCTGCCTACCGCACAACTGGCCGTGCTGTGTGGCGTGCTGATTTTGGTCGTTAAATTTTTTCTCGAAGCCACGCTCGATTTACCCAGCACGCCAAGCGGAATCGCAGCGATGTCTCTTGCGCAATTCAGCTGGAAAGCGATTCTGCTCCCGATGCTTACTATTTTGGGGATCACACTCGCGATGACTTTTCTGTTTACTGGCCGACCACAGCAGACCTTGGGTTTGGTTCGCCCTCCCAGTTTGAGCCTCGTGGCGGCCGCATTGATGGCCATTTGTCTCTATCCTGCCGCAACCATGCTGCAGATGCTCGTCTCCGAAACCTACGCAATCCCGCAGCAGATGCAGGCGATGCTCGAAGCGGTGGAAATGAAACTTGCTTCCGGGCCCGGATGGATCGTCCTGATACTGCTTGCGCTGGTGCCCGCGGTATGTGAAGAATTGGCCTTCCGCGGATTTATTCTCACCGGATTGCGGCAACCCGGCAGTGGACATCGCAACCGTCGCTGGCGGGCGATTGCGGTGAGCAGTCTGTTCTTTGCCCTGGCCCACGGCATTCTGCAGCAACAGATCAGCGCGTTTTTTCTCGGTCTGGTACTCGGTTACATCGCCTATCAGGCGCAGAGCATCTGGCCGGCCATTTTCTACCATCTGACGCACAACACCACTGCCTGCCTGGCGCATGCGAGCGGTGGATTGGAGTGGCTCGCCACGCAGCAGTGGTTGGCCGCCGGATTGCTTCTCGGTGGGTTGCTGCTTGGCATAGCGCTACTTCTTTATTTTACTCTTCTGGGACGCAGGTTGGCAGTCCAACATGCACCGCCACCAAGCCTTGAACCATCTTCTTCCGGTAGCAACGTCGTCTAAGGGGTGGCAATGCATGATCTTCCGCAAAACTTTTCCCTCCATGCGGCTCTCCTGTTTTCTCCCCACCAGCGACCCGAAGCCGATGTATGGGTGAATGTGCGCGATGGAAAAATCACTGGCGTGGGTGCCGCGGAGGAAGGAGCACAGTTTGAACTGGGTGATTGCGCGCTGCTGCCGGGCCTGATCAATGCGCATGCGCACTTGGAATTCAGTGACCTCGAAACCCCGCTCGGCCAGAAGGGTATACCGCTGGCAGACTGGATCGGCGAGGTTTTTTCGTGGCGCGCATCGACAGCGCGAAAAACCAGTGGCGAACGACTGACTGCCGGGGTGATCGAATCGCTCAAAGCGGGTGTGGTCGCCGTCGCAGACATCGTCACTGAAGGGGAGTTGCCTACCGATCCACCGCTCCATTATCTGGCACACCAGGAGTTGATCGCAACGGGTGACGGGCAAATCGATACGGTACTT
>CAUZBD010000390.1:0-3409 GCA_963577795.1 Planctomycetota bacterium
GTGAAGGTGAATGATGTTTCGGTCACCGACCGCCGCCTTCAATCGGGCGATACCCTCTCGATCGCCAAGCACAGTTATCGCATTTATTATGTGCCGGCCGATCTGGGAGCTGTGGGACCCCCTCCACCAGATGCTCCACCGGAGGAAATTTTTGGCGATTCCCTCCTGAAGCGGGCGGGACTTGAAAAGACGGCAAGGAGGAAGCGGCAGAAACCGAATTCCGTCGCCCCACCGGAGTCACCACCCCCAACACCGGATAGCTAATCGCTTTGCCGATGAGCAAAAAAAAGAAAAAAGTTCGCGTTTCCTTTCGAAAAAATCGCCAGGTACGCACGCGCGAAAGCGGGCTCACGCGAAAGTTTGAGCAGCATGGCTTCGAAGATGATGATACAACCCGTCGCGAGCAAATAAGTGGCAAAGGAGAACTCGCAAAAAAACGGACCGTGGTTGGCGAGGAGGTGACCGGTGGCGAGTTCGGGTTTACGGTCCTGCCTGAAGTCGACCTGGACATCTGTCTTGTTGGCCGAGTCCTGGAAGTGCGGGGTCTGGTAAGCGTGGTGCAGGCGAGCGATGGGAAGCTCTATCATTGTGCCTTGCGGCGGTTGCTCAAAACGCTCGCAACCGATCAGCGGCACGTCGTAGCCGTTGGGGATCGGGTGCAATTTCGTCCCTATCGCCAGGAGGGGCTGATTTGGCGGATTGAACCGCGGAGCGGTGTACTGAGCCGCACCAGTCGCGACCGACAACATGTGCTGGTGGCGAACGTCGAAAAGATGGTGATTGTTGCCAGTGCCGCAGAGCCCGATTTAAAACCGCATCTGATCGATCGGTTTCTCGTTGCCGCGGAACAGGCCGATATCGAACCGGTGATCTGCATCAATAAAATCGATCTCATCGAACCGGGGCCGCTTCAGCCTCTGGTAGGGGTTTATGCCCAAATGGGATACAAGGTGTTGCAAGTGTCTGCCACGAGCGGATTGAATCTGCCAAGTCTTCGCGACACGCTTTGCGATGGCGCGGCGGTCGTGGTGGGGCAGAGCGGGGTGGGTAAATCATCGCTTCTCAATGCCATCGAACCTGGCTTGGGATTGCGGATAGGCTCCGTCAGCCGGGAGACGCAGAAGGGGCGGCACACGACGACCACTGCCCGCTTGATTGCGCTTTCAATGGGAGGGTTTATCGTCGATACGCCTGGCATCCGGCAGTTTGCTCTCTGGGACATCACGCCCCAAGAGGTCGCGGGCCTCTTTCGGGATATCCGGCCATTTGTGAGTTACTGTCGGTTTCCGGATTGCACGCATACGCATGAAGCCGATTGCGCGGTCAAGGCTTCGGTTGCAGATGGACGCCTCGATGCAAGACGCTACGAAAGCTACTGCCACATGCGACGGGACGGTAAGGACTAGTCCACAAGCAACAGAGGCAGAAACAGTGTATCGGGGCGGTCTCTGGTGCGATCTGGTACGTGTCGATTAGGATAGAAGTGTAGGCTTTGCGTTATTGTTGCGATCAAACAGTATCACTTTCTGTGCAGAACAGGAATCGCCTTGAAAGAAATGACCCGCATTGAAGGGGTGCGAAGCGAAAAAGCGGTACTCGTTGGCGTACTCCTTCCCAATCGAACTTTTAGAGAAGATCCACTCGAGGAGTTGGCGGGGCTGGCGCGTACGGTTGGCGCGCGGGTCGAAGAGCAACTTGTACAGCGACGCGAAGTTCCGGACCGTGCAACGTATCTAGGTAAAGGCAAACTCGAGGCGTTGAAGTTGCTTGTCGAGCAGAGTGGTGCAGATGTCGTGATCTTCGATAATGACCTGAGTCCTGCGCAAACGCGAAATCTGGAAAAAACGCTCCGCGTAAAAGTCATCGACCGGACTGAATTGATTCTGGATATTTTTGCCCATCGGGCCCGCACAAGCGAAGCACGCCTTGCGGTGGAACTTGCGCAGCTTGAATATTCTCTCCCCCGGCTCAAGCAGATGTGGACCCACCTTTCTCGAATCGAAGGCGGTATCGGGATGCGGGGTCCGGGTGAAAAGCAATTGGAAGTGGACCGCCGCTTGGTCGAAAAGAAAATTCGTGATTTGCGGCGCGAATTGGCGGTGATTGAGCGACGGAAGGAGCGAACGGTTTCGGCCCGTGGAAAACACCGAACGGTTTCGTTGGTCGGTTACACAAATGCAGGGAAAAGCACTTTGATGAATCGTCTGACGGGTGCCGATGTGCTCGTACAAGATAAACTTTTCGCCACACTCGACACGCGTACACGCCGGTGGCAATTGCCCGGATGGGGGCCGGTTCTCTTGAGTGATACAGTCGGTTTTATTCAGAATCTTCCTCATACGCTGATTGCAAGTTTTAAGGCGACGCTCGAAGAATCGCGACAAGCCAACCTGTTGCTGCACGTGGCCGATGCGTCGAGCGCGGAAGTGCTTGATCAAGTCCGGGCTGTTTACGGCGTACTCGAGGAAATCGGCATTGAAGAGAAAAATACCTTGCTTCTGCTCAATAAAATCGATCGTGTGGAGCATCGTGAAAGATTGGATGCGATTTATAGTCGCTATCCCGGGGCACTACCCGTAAGTGGCGCAACGGGCTTTGGCTTGAAACGATTGGCACAAGCGGTCAGCAAAGCACTCAGTAAACACTT
Source organism: Planctomycetota bacterium (assembly GCA_963577795.1). Taxonomy (GTDB): domain Bacteria; phylum Planctomycetota; class Planctomycetia; order Pirellulales; family UBA7805; genus UBA7805. The sequence continues at coordinate 2,648 of CAUZBD010000390.1, forward strand.
TCGTGAGGTGGAAGTTCATTTTCATTCTGCCGATGGGCGTTTGGCGGCTTACCTCGCAGAGCATGGTGAAATTATCTCGCGGCGTTATGATCCCGAGGGACAGGTGATGGTCCACTGCCGGTTACCTGCCCGCGCACTTGAAAAAATCAGCGACGCGGTCATAGAGGTCGTCTCTCGAGATGGGATAGGAAACAATGGTATGCCCCAGGATCGACAGTCCGCAGATGGTGCTGCGTAAGTGATCTTTTTAACAGCGTAAGGGAATTGAGTGTATGGCTCGTCGAAAAATCAAAGGAATGCGGTCGCTGGTTACCGGGGCCTCGAGTGGTATCGGCCGAGCGGTTGCCATCGAATTGGTGCGGCAGGGGGCGTGTTGTGTTCTTCTGGCACGCAGCGAAGATCGGCTTACGAACGTCGTCGAGGAGTGCCGTGCACAGCAAGGGAGTGGGGGAGTGGAGGTAGTGGTTGGGGATGTGACCGATGCGGCGACTCGGAAAATAGCCATTGAAAAATCAGTGACTTCTTTTGGCGGCCTTGATGCGGTGATTAACAATGCAGGAGTGGGGAGTTTTGGTCGTTTTGCCGACTCATCGCCGGAGCGACTCAGGCGGATTATGGAAGTGAATTTTTTCGCTGCTGCAGAACTGATTCGCGAATCGCTTCCTGCCCTTTTGCGCGGGAGGAGCCCGATTGTAGTGAATGTTGGTTCGATTCTCGGGCACCGGGGGATTCCGAGGATGCACGAATACTGCACGAGCAAAT
>CAUZBD010000391.1:0-3402 GCA_963577795.1 Planctomycetota bacterium
GGCCTTTCCGCGGTGAAGTTCGCGGATGCGATGCCCCGATTCGCCTCGGTGCCCGCGGCGATTGGGGTGAAGCGTATCGCTTACTCGACGCTGATATTGCAATGCCGACCATTTATGGGCGGGCCCTCGGCGAAGAAGAGATCAAAGAGCGTTATCGTCAGCAGGCATTGGTGCAGCCACAGGGAGACGAAGTGCTCGCCTGCTGGCCGCTCAGCGAAGAGCAGGGCGCAGCAGTCGCAGATATCAGTGGGCATGGTCACCATGGGAGCATTATCAACTTTGGCACCTGGATGATCGGCGGTCCTTCCTTCGATCCGGGCAGCGTGCCGCGTTGGGGAAATTACGATCCCCGAACCGATCCTACGCGTGGACACAGCCTGCGGCTTGCTTCAGACGATCTGTTCGATTGCCGCTGGCAGCCCAACCACACGTTTACCATTCCAGACGATGCCCGCAGTGGTTTTTATGTAGGTCGCTACCGCTACAAACTTAACGGTACCGATCGGATCTACCATGCGCTCTTTTTTGTGCGACCCAAGGCCGACGAAAAAGAAAAGCCGCCAGTTTGCTTATTGGCTGCGACGAACACCTATCGGGCATACACCTACCGACCCTTTGCAGAAGTTCCTCCGACGCTCAAATGGAATGATTACTCGATTTCCAATAGCCCGGGCGATCCACCGAACTACAGTTTTTACAACGGAGATCGTGCGGGAAATGTGGCCTATCGCCTTGGCATGAAGATGCCCTCTCCCAATAGTGGACCTTATGTGAACTCAATGTTGCACGGTTCAGAGCATAACTACAGCCACTTAACCCGAGCTGATCGATTGACTGAAGTCTGGCTCGAGAAAGCAGGTTACGATTACGATGTGATCACCGACCTCGATTTGCATCAGAACCCAGACATCCTCAAAGGTTACAAGGTGTTCATGATCAACGGACACAGCGAATACTGGTCACTTCCTGCGTGCAAGGCGGTTGAAAAATATCTTGAAGAGGATGATGGGAACGTGATCGTGATGAGCGGAAACACGATGTTCTGGCGTGTGACCTACGACGATGCCTATCAAACAATCGAGTGCCGTAAAATCGATGCCCCTGGCAATCCGATTCCGCCGTCCAAGCGAGGAGAATCGTATCACAGCGATGATTTTGCTCGAGGTGGTTTGCTCCGGGATTGCGGTCAACCGGCCTGGAAAATTCTGGGGCTTGAATGTCTCGGTTGGGATGGAGAGGTCAATAGCATGGGAGCTTTTGTGGCTGCCAACACAGACCATTTTCTTTATCACCAGCCCGAAGAGACCGGCCTCAAAGACGGCGAACACTTCGGAATTGCTGAGGGAGGTTTCCCCTGCGCCGGGGGCCATGAGTTTGACGTCCGCGTTTCGACCCTCAATAAGCTCCGGCAGGGTCCGGTTCCTGAGGGGGCCTCTATTCCGGAAGAACCGGCAGGCATTGACTATTTGGGCCACAGCATCCATCAGTGGAAGCCGGGCGGTTACATCTGTGATTATTACACCCGCAGGATTACCGACGATGGTGATCTGGGTGGGGAGATGGTGTATTGGACGCGGCCCACCGGGGGGAAAGTGTTTCACGCAGGTGTGATCGCCGGGGGGTGGGTCCTCTCGTTCGATCCAAAATTCCAGACACTAATGCGCAACGTCATGGCCAACTTCGGTGTGGAACGAACCGTTTGATTGCCACCGGAGTGTCCCTAAGCAATCAGGTCGGTAACCACCCGCGGCTCCTCGGCCGGCCCGATGAGTCTCTGGTTGAGGCCCTGATAGGGAACACTGAACTTGTGAGGATCGAACCCGAGTTGGTGCAGGATAGTCGCCTGCAGGTCGTGGATGTGCATCTTTTTGTCGGTAACATGGTAGCCGAGTTCATCTGTGGCACCGTAGGAAAAGCCAGGCTTGATACCACCCCCTGCCATCCAGAAGCTCATGCTGTGCGGGTGATGGTCTCGTCCTAAATATTTTGAATTATCGCGCTTCTCATTCATCGGGGTGCGACCAAATTCTCCGCTCCAGACGACAAGGGTCTCATCAAGCAGACCACGTCGCTTGAGGTCGGTGAGCAGCGCATAGATCGGCGTATCAATCTCTTTGCATTTTTTCGGTAAATGCTCGACAATATCGTTGCTTGCTCCAGTCCCATGGATGTCCCAGCCCCAATCGAAGAGTTGCACAAAGCGAACCCCGCTCTCTACGAGGCGACGGGCAAGCAGGCAGTTATTGGCAAACGAAGTTTCGCCAGGTTCCGAACCGTAGAATTCATGGGTTTCGGCTGATTCCTTGCCAATGTCCATTACCTCCGGAACACTGATCTGCATTCGGTAGGCCATTTCATACTGGGCGATTCGCGTGGCGATTTCCGGATCGCCTTGCTGGGCCATCTGCAGTTGGTTGAGCTCTCTGAGCGTATCGAGCGAAAGCCGGCGAACCTGACGATTCATCCCGGCTGGATTGTTGACAAAGAGGACCGGCTCTCCTTTGGTACGACACTGTACGCCTTGGAAGACTCCTGGCAGGAAGCCGGAACCCCAGACGCTTTTACCCGCGCTCGGAACCTTATTGCCCGAAACGAGCACAACGAATCCTGGTAAATCCTGATTTTCACTTCCCAGTCCATAAGTGATCCACGACCCCATCGAAGGCTTTCCAAACTGGGGACTTCCAGTGTAGAGCAGCATCTGTGCCGGAGCATGATTGAACTGATCGCTGTGCATGGAGCGGACGATGCAGAGATCGTCCGCCAACGAAGAGAGTCGGGGGAGGAGTTCCGAAATTTCCTGGCCGCTCTCACCATGACGCGAAAACTTGTACGGCGTTCCCAGAAGTTGCGGATGGCCTTTAATAAAGGCAAAACGTTCACCCTTCAAATACTCGTCGGGGCAATCTTTCTCGTTATATTCCTGCAGTTTCGGTTTGTAATCAAAGAGTTCCTGCTGGGGCGGGGAACCGGCCATATGGAGATAGATCACACTTTTTGCTTTCGCCGGAAGGGGTGGCTGCTTTGCGGCCAGCGGCTGAACAATCTTAGCGACTTGATTGCCACCCGCCGCCCAACTGTCAGCAGCCAAAAGCTGTCCAAGTGCGGCAGCGCCAAGTCCGGCCGTGGATCCACCCAGAAAATGTCTGCGCGTTAGATTCCAAAGTTGCTGTGAATGTTGCATCGCGTTCTCCTGTTTTTCTCAGCCTTTGGTGAGTGTCTCGTCAAGATTTAAAAGCATGTTGCCAATGACTGTCCAGGCAGCCCGCTTCGCCGAATTGTTTTGGACAACGCCTGCCATCTCTCCGGCAGCCTCGAGATTATTGCTGTAATGATCGAAGGCTGCCTGATAAAGTGAGGCAATGCTTTGCAATTCTTCGTCGCGTGGTGGGCGGACCAAAC
>CAUZBD010000392.1:0-3393 GCA_963577795.1 Planctomycetota bacterium
CACTGCTGGTTGCGACCTGGTTGCTGATCTGTGTCGGGGGACTTGTGACGACCACCGGTGCGGGCATGGCTTTTGAGGACTGGCCCACGTCCGATGGCAAGAATATGTTTCTTTATCCATGGTTTGAGGCTGCAAAAGATAAATTCGTTGAACACGGCCATCGTCTTTTCGGCGCAGCGGTGGGTATGATCGCGATCGGACTTTGTGTGGTCGCTTGGCTCAAGGATTCACGTCGCTGGTTAAGATGGTTGAGTGTACTGGCCCTGGTGTTGGTTATTTTCCAGGGCCTCCTCGGTGGGCTACGGGTACGGTTTGACGATATTCAGATTGCAAAAATTCACGGTTGCGTGGCCCCGTTATTTTTCTCGCTCGTCGTCGCGATCACCGTCTTTACCTCCCGGTGGTGGCATGCGCGAAAAGTCGTCCGTTCTGCAGCGAGCGGACGCTTGCAGCGGCTTGCCGTTTTCACGGCACTTCTTGCCTATACGCAACTCGTTCTCGGTGCACAATTACGGCACGTTTCGCCAACGTCCACGGGGTCTAGTTTTAAAGCGACAATTTTTTTTCACTTATTCCTCGCCGCTGTGTTGCTTGGTGATGCGATCGTGTTTTGGTGGCAAGCGGAGCGGCATTTCAAGGGGATAAGGTCCTTGCTCCGACCGCCCCGAATATTGCTGGGGCTTGTTTTTGTTCAACTTTTCCTTGGGGCAGGCACGTGGGTACTCAAGTATGGCTGGCCTGGCGGGCTCTTTACCGAGACGTCTGGACTTGCCGGTTGGACAAATACCGCGGGTGGTCCGCTTCAGACTTTTGTGGTCACGGGACATGTCGCCGTAGGTTCGCTCATCCTCGGTACGAGTCTCTGGGCGACGCTACGTTTTTTCCGTGGCGCGGAGCGCGGACCGCAAAGGTGTATGTCGGCAGATACGGCTGCAACTTGCTCCGCGATGGGGGCCACCGCATGAATTTGCCTTCCCTCGCGCTCGGTCATGATAGAACGCGGATCGTTCCCCACATCGGTGCGGTGCTGGAGTTGACTAAACCGAAAATTGTACTGCTCGAATTATTGACTGTCTGGGTTGCAGCCTGTGTGGCTTGTTCTGGAATTCCTGAAAACTGGGTGTTGATTGTGAACGCCCTTGTGGGAACGGCGTTGGTGGCGGCGAGTGCAAGCACGCTCAATCAATGGTTAGAACGCTATCCAGATGCTCAGATGCTGCGGACTGCCGAGCGGCCGTTGCCGTCGGGCGAGGTCTCTGAACGCGAAGCATTTTTGATCGGAGTGATCACGATGGTGATCGGCACCGTTTACCTGGCGGTCTTCGTGCATTGGTTGACTGCGGTCTTGGGTTTGATGACCTGGGTGCTTTACGTATGTATCTATACACCGCTCAAACGGCGAACCAGTGCGAACACTGTGGTAGGTGCCGTTGCCGGAGCGCTGCCGGTGCTGATGGGAGCATCGGCTGTATTGTCGGATGGGGGTACCCGCGAGGGGCTGCTGCTCGCAGCAATTCTGTTTGGCATCGTTTTTTTTTGGCAGTTTCCACACTTTATGGCGATTGCCTGGATCTACCGCGACGACTACCGACGGGCGGGTTTCAAAATGCTCACGGTGACCGAACCGACCGGTCGCGTGGCGGGCTTGCAGGCGGTTGCATCGTCGGCCCTCCTGCTCCCGTTGAGTTTGCTTCCGGCGGTGATGATGAAGACGGGACCGTTTTATTTCTTTCTGGCAATGATGCTTTCGTTACTTCAATTGGCCGTTGCCATCGATTTTTTGTTTCGGCCCACGGACCGTTCGGCGCGGCGGATGCTGCGAATGTCACTTATTTATTTGCCCGCGCTCTTTGGAATGCTATGGCTAAGCCCCTTTGTTTTCCCCTGGTTGTAATCGCGCTATCTTAAGAGGAGTTATTTTTTGTAATGTCCGACGAGCATCATGGTCATATCAAACTTCGGTACCATCCGGGCATGCCGATGTCCAATGGTAAGACATGTATGTGGTTATTTTTGTCCACAGAAATCATGTTTTTTGCTGGTCTTATCGGCACGTATATTGTGCTCCGTTTCGGTGCCCCCTCCTGGCCACTGCCGCACGAAGTGCATCTGAGTGAGCCGATCGGCGCTTTCAATACTTTTGTGCTGATATGTTCGAGTGTGACCGTGGTGTTAGCGCTCGAGGCAGCTCGCGTTAACCGTGTGGGGCAGGCGAAGGGATGGATTGCAGCCACCCTTCTGCTCGGGTGTGTTTTCCTAGGGGTCAAGGCTTACGAGTACCAAGCTAAATTTTCACATGGTATTTATCCCCAAAAACCACATAGTTTGATCTACGAAAAACCAGATCTTGCTTATGCGTCGATGGTACGGCAAACGCTTGAGGCACATCAGGTTCGCCTGGCAAGTGCTGGAAATCCTTCCACCGATGAACAGGATCAATTGGCGGTCACGGGGACGCTCTTGCGTCACTTTGCCCGCCCCGCAGAATTGACCGCAGCGCAGTTGGGCAATCAGCAGGGTCAGGTCGTTCTCAATCGATTGGCCGCAGCGATCATGCCGCACGGGGATCAAATGCCGGTGCAGCGGAAACTGCTGGAACAAGAAAAGCAAGAATTAGAAAAGCGGCGGGATGGTCTCGATGTGAAGCTAAGTCCTCTTAGAATGCAACAAAAAGAACTTAAAAGTCGGGGTCAGGAGAATGCAGCGACTGAAGAACAATTGTCGGAATTAAATAAAAAGATTGCCACCCTTGGCGGCGAAGCGATAGAGGTGGAAGGTCGATTGAACGCCATTACGATTCTTGCAGGTGCCGATCACGGACTGAATGAAAAGTACCATTGGCTGCATTTGCCGATGGTGATACCGGGTGGAAATATGTGGGCGAGCACCTATTTTCTGTTAACGGGTTTCCATGCACTTCATGTCTTAGTGGGGCTGATCGTATTTGCCTTGTATTTGTTTATTCGACTCGACAGAGAGCGAGCACCTCACATTGAATATATTGGACTGTATTGGCACTTTGTGGACTTAGTCTGGATTTTTCTGTTTCCTTTATTGTATCTCTTTTAATTCAAGAGGCCCCGATGTCCGAACAACCAGAAACGGGATCACACTCCGAAAGTGGTGCGACGGAGCATGAAGCCCATCACGGTGGGAGCATTAAGACCTACGTCCTCGTGTTTCTAGCGCTTTGCTTGCTGACCACAGCCTCTTTTTTTACATACAGTGAATTCTGGCGAGAGCATTTCTCTACGCAGGCCGGTTGGGCCTTTATGATGGCGGTCTCCTGTACAAAGGCACTTTTGGTTGTGTTGTTCTTCATGCACCTGCTGTATGAGGCAAATTGGAAATATGTTCTCACGATTCCAACAATTTTCATGTCAATTTTTTTGG
>CAUZBD010000393.1:0-3386 GCA_963577795.1 Planctomycetota bacterium
GAGGACATACAAATGCTGTTCCATCCAGGGCGTGTTGCTTACTTCGGCCACGACTGCTGCAAGAGTTACCTCATCGGCTTGGAAACAATAGTAAATATTCAAAGGACTGAAATAATATCCCCAAGAGCGCAACTGTGTTAGCAACCCGATGGGACCGTCTACCGATAATCCAGTTTCCGAGCGAATAAGTTCTTTTATCGATTCGGCAAGCGGCTGTCGCGGGTTTCCATAGTGATCTGCTCGCAAGTACGAGGCGGAAGCAAAACGCTCTTGTTTAATGAGTGCATTTGGTTGCGCACGATCAAACTCGCTGAGGTCCAAGTAGGCCATATACAGCCGATATTTGAAGTTGTGCTCCGTTGGTCGATAGCGCCGATGTGAGACTACGCCCTCGTAGAGATAGCTTTGCATGGTTAAAGGGCTTTCCCAAAAAGTTCAGCGACTGCGAGGCCGCTGCGAACGCCATCCTCGTGAAAACCAAATCCCCAATATGCCCCACAGAAAAAAGAGTTGTGCTTGCCATTAATTTCTTTGTATCGTTTTTGTGTGGAAATGGTCCCAACAGAAAAAACAGGATGGCGATACGTCATTCTTTTAATGACAAAACTATCGGCAATAGGACGCGTTGGATTGAGAGTGACACAAAGCGGCTGAGAACAGCCAAGTTTTTGAAGGTGATTCACGTCATAGGTGAGCGACACAGGGTTTTTTTGCAGATTACTGACGTGATAGTTCCAACTCGCCCAGGCACGGGGCCTTTTAGGCATCCAACTTCGATCTGTATGAAGTATGGCGTCATTTTGTTGATATTCGAATTGACTGAGAATCTCAGTCTCTTCCTCGGTTGGATCAGAAAGAAGGCGAAGAGTTGTATCAGCATGTGTCGCAAAAATAACGCGATCAAATCCTAGAGCATCCCCATCGCTCGTGTGTAGTCGAACTCCGTCTGCAAAACGGTTGACGCGGTCAATAGGGCACGCCGTCCTGATGGATGTGGTAAAGGGTCTGGTCATTGCTTCCACATACCGCTTAGCCCCTCCCCGAATCGTGTACCATTGCGGACGATCTCGAACTTGCAGTAGCCCATGATTTTGTAAAAAGGCGACTAGAAATCTCAGAGGAAAAGCAAGAAATCTATCCGCTCGAGCGGACCAGATAGAGGCGCCCAGTGGCACGATATAATTGCGCACAAAATAGTCGCTGTATTTGTGTTTTTCCAGATAGCTTTGCAGGGTGAGGCGATCATCACTTGAATCAAGTGCGAGGGGTGCCTCGCGGTTAAATCGCGTAATATCGCGAAGCATCTTGTAGAAGGCAGGACAGATAAAGTTAGAGCGTTGAGCAAACAGACCGTTGAGGGAACTTGCCGAGTATTCCAGGTCACTTTTTTCGCAGCGCACACTAAAACTCATGTCACTTTTTTGCGACTCAATCCCCAATTGGGTTAATAGTTTTACGAATTGGGGATACGTGCGCTTGTTGTAAACCATAAACCCAGTGTCCACTTGAATTGTCCGGCCTTCCAATTCGATCGAGTGCGTATGTGTATGCCCACCGATATGATCATTAGCAATAAAAACAGTAAGCTCATGATCCTTGTGGAGGAGATGAGCGCAAACATTTCCGCTGATACCACCACCAATAATTGCAATCCGTAATCGCTTGTCGGAAAACCTTTCCATCAAGACATGCCCCATCTGATGCGATCGCGTTCGTTGACAGAGTTAATTCTTAAATATATTAGCGACATACGATTCCATGTCCTGCATATGCTCACAGTAGGCAGTGCATGGAATCTCTTTACGCACACGTTCAGTGAGTGCATTTCCTCCTAGAATAATTGCAATATTGTCCCCTGCCCTTTCACGCATTTTTTGATAAGCGACAAAAAATTTCTTTTTATTGCTGATCGATGAAATACTGAGCCAGATTAATTTTGGCTCGTATCTTATGACGGCTTTTTCAATCGTGGAGAACGGGAGGGATGTTCCCAGCGATATAGCGTTCCAACCGAGTTCCCGAAGAATGAGTTCAGCCATTCGGTTCGCAATTCGATAATCATCACCCTCCGGTGTCGCACCAATCGCGTAGGGAGACTTTTCATTGGGGATTGGAAGAAAAGATCGCAGTTCTATTAAAATACTTTCACAAATCTCTCCAGCACGACGTTCTTGATAAATGTCCAACGTGCCTTTTTTCCATTCGATTCCAATCTGATAGAAGCTCTTTGCAATCATCTCGTCGAAAATACGACCTAAGCGCTCGTTACTCAGATAAAGATCAAAGATCAATCGACGACAAATTTCATCTTTGCCGTCAATGAGCGCTTGCGTTAGGCGTTGAATCGTTTGTTCGGCAAATTTGCTTTTTTGGGGAGTGCCGGCAGGGAGGCCCAGAATTTCGGGTTCCGCAAGATGCCGCTCAGATTTACGGATAAACGCAACCACATCCGCAGGATTCAACCGACGATGCCCACCCTCAGTGCGAGACATTGGGATAAGACCTTGGTCACACCATCGCTTCAAAGAGGATTCACTAACGCCAATCGCCTTCGCAACCTGTTTTGGCGAAATAGTTTTGAGAGGAGATAAGGTAGTCTGCACGGAGCGAACTTTCGGCCGAAAACACATAAATGAACGTTTTGACTATTTCTATGCCAATGCACCCCATTTGCCAATGGAAACAAACTTCTGAATTATTGAAAGGCGAAAATAAACGTTAAAACAAACGGAATATATGAAAAATGGGTTGTGGGTTGCGGCGTTCCCTTCTATAGATTTCATACGTCGTCGCGGTAAGATACCCCCCCCATTTGGGCTAATTCTGCCTGAAATGCTTGAGTTCACTATGCCTGAGAATCTGCGACGATCCAGTTTCCGAGTCACACTTCCGGTCGCTCGCTCCGATGCTTTTGTTTGGCACCAGCGACCGGGGGCGTTGGACCGCTTGCTCCCACCCTGGGAAAAAATACAAGTTTTGAAGCGGGCCATAAATATCGAGGTGGGCACGCAGGTAGAATTCTCAACACGATTGGGGCCATTTCCGGTTCGTTGGCTTGCAGAACATACCGCCTGTGCCCCCCCAGACTATTTTGAGGATGTTCAACTTCATGGCCCTTTTAAGCACTGGCGACATCAGCATCGCTTTATCGAACAATCAGCGAACACCTCAACGCTTGAAGATCATTTGGAATACAGTCTTCCCGGTGGTCGGTTGGGGGAGTTGCTAGGGGGGCACGCTGTTGATGAAAAAATTGAAAGAATGTTCGCATACCGGCATGCTGTCACACGTGCTGATTTGACTAGCCACGCACTCTATCGAGATCGACCGCGATTATCTGTGGCAATCACGGGTGCCAGTGGGATGGTAGGCAGCGCACTCACTGC
>CAUZBD010000394.1:0-3385 GCA_963577795.1 Planctomycetota bacterium
GCCAAAGGTTTACCTATTGAAAAAGATTGCAAATGGAACCGCTTTACCCCGCAAGATCGGCCAACAGACGCTGGAGATTCTCTTCGTTGCGGGCTAAAATCGCCATGCACCCAAGGGACCGCCTGATTTTAGAGTCGGGCCGAAAGCGAAGCAAGACAAATGAAACCGGACCCGGCGGTCACCGGCCTGTCGGTGTGGGTTGAATCGCTTGACTTTCAGACAAAAAAGACTATAAGATTTCGTAGAATTGGTCGATAAACCATAGAAAACTGGGTGACCTTTAACGCGCTCTAGAGCGTGCTGCCCAATCCATTCCATCTGGCAAGGAGATTTACCCCATGACACATGTCGTTGCCGAACCCTGTTTCGCTTGCAAGTACACCGACTGTGTGGTCGTATGCCCGGTCGAGTGCTTCTACGAGGGGGAAAAGATGCTCTATATTCATCCGGACGAATGCATCGACTGCGAAGCCTGCGTTCCTGAGTGTCCGGTGGAAGCTATTTTCCATGAAGATAATCTCCCCGAAGAATGGACGGCCTTCACGGAACTGAATGCGGAAATGGCAGCCCAACTACCGGTCATTACAGAAAAGAAAGAGCCTCTGAAGGGACCGCCAGAGTAAAGTGAAATCTGCACGCGAACAATGACGATCCACCTCAAAGGCCACCTCCTGGTGGCCTTTTTTAGTTCCTTCTTTTCGATCTCCAATGGTGCTTACGCGGTTCGCCATCGTGATGACGCGGATTCCCGGCGGGGGATGGGGTACCACCAGAAAAGGATTGCTCACGCAAGAAACATTTTATGTGAGATCGACATTCCAGTAGGCATCGCTGAGAAACGCTTTCCAGCTTTCGTATTTTGGGTTTTGGAGTTTACCCCGTAGCAACGGATTGTGACGCGGTCGCTTCGGTGTCCGCACCAGTCGCATTCCTGCTTGCTCCGGTGTGCGACCTCCCTTGCAGGAGTTGCACGCAACGCAACAGCAAACAATGTTTTCCCACCCCATGGCACCACCCTGGCTGCGGGGATGCACATGATCGAGGCTTAGCTCACTTGTGGAAAATCGCTTGCCGCAGTATTGGCAGCAATTCCCATCCCGCGCAAACACATTCCGCCGATTGAAACGCATCCCATGGCGGGGAACTTTGTCGTAGGAAAGAAGCCGGATAACCCTTGGAATCTCGATGGCGAAGTGCACCGACTGCAGCCAGTCCGACTGTGGATCGTGTTCCTCGAAATCAAGTTTTAATTGACTGATTTCTTGCCAGGACAAAAAATCGTAGTTAACGTAACGACCCGCTTCGATGTGAATAACTTCCGCCAATTCTCGAAAAAGCAGGCAGATTGCCCGACGTACATTGACGACATGCACCGCCATGTAGAGGCGATTGAGCACCAGAACGCTCTGTCCTGTGCTACCCGGCGCTTTCAATGCAACCGAGGAAGCGTCGTCCGAAGCCGAACACAATGCACCACCAGCAAGACGCATCATTAGCCCTATCTCCTTATGAGGCAACCAAATCCGCCGCATGCATTCTATCGGCATTCTTCCCGTGGGCCTAGTCCTTAACAAACACATCGATGCACAACGGACGATTCATTCCGTCCCATCCATGCCGAATCGAGTCGCCGGTAGCACCGCTGACGGAAGAACATCTGGGGCCGATAAAAATGAACAAATCCATACGATTTGGGTTGTCAACGCGTGGTCGGGGTCAGTACGATGAAGGCATCGATCACAGAGATGGAGCTGATCACAGGTGTCGCCGTCGCGGACGGGGCAGGGATTGCTGTTGAGAATACTTGAAGGAACAAACTCGTCATGATTCATCATTCTTGCGACGCATGCAAACGACTCCTCGATCCAAACCATGCACTCCGGTACGTCGTTCGCATGGAAGTTTATGCGGCGACTGAAGTGAACAACACCGATGAAAGCGACGACGACCGTGACCATCTCCTAGAGATCCAAGACATCCTGGAACAGATGGATGATTCCGAGAGCGAAGCAATCAGCGGTGAGGTCTATCAACAACTGCGGTTTGATCTTTGTCCTCAATGTCGCGAAAAATTTCTCAGTAATCCTGTATCGCGTGAAGCTGCGACCCAACTGGATTTCAGTAAAAATTGACTTCCCGGTCAGTCACGCGGCGACTCTCGCAGCCGTAGATTACGCTCCGCCGTACGTGTGTCGCATAGCCGTTTTTAGTCGGGTTGCTCTTCCAACAAAATCGACGCGCTTGAGAAGGTGCGACAGGACTGCTAAAATCCGTCCTCGCACTTGTCTTTCAAAGTTTGCTGGAGGCCCTATCGAGTGAACGCGAAGTTGGCTGCAAAGGATTCGATAAAAATTGCCGTTATCGGCGGAGACGGGACCGGTCCGGAAGTCGTCGCCGAGGGCCTCAAAGTGCTCGAGGCCGTGGCCACACTCGATGGATTTTCACATGAACTGACCGCCTTCGACTTTGGTGGCGATCGTTATCTGCAGACCGGTGCGGTGCTGCCCGAGGGAGCGGTCGAGGAACTTTCGCGTTTTGATGCGATTTATCTCGGCGCGGTAGGGCATCCGGATGTCGCTCCCGGGATTCTCGAAAAGGGACTCCTGCTTGAATTGCGGTTTCAACTCGATCAATACATCAACCTCCGTCCCGTGAAACTGCTCCCCGGGGTTGAAACACCGCTGGCGGGCAAGGGCCCGGAGGACATCGATTTTGTGGTCGTTCGCGAGAACACCGAGGATCTCTACTGTGGCGTGGGCGGATTCTTCAAAAAGGGAACCGCCGATGAAGTGGCCAGCCAAACAGCTCTCTACAGCCGTAAAGGCTGCGAGCGGTGTATCCGTTGGGCGTTTGAGTACACGCAGCGTAGGAATAATCCCAAAGGAAAAATGCTCACCCTCGTCGCAAAAACCAACGTGCTGACCTACGGACACGACCTCTGGTGGCGTACGTTTCAGGAAGTGGCTGCTGATTATCCGGACGTCAAAGCCGACTACAACCACGTCGATGCCTGCTGCATGTGGATGGTCAAAAATCCCGAGTATTACGATGTGATTGTCACCACCAACATGTTCGGCGACATCATTACCGACCTGGGTGGGATGCTGCAGGGTGGAATGGGGGTTGCTGCCGGCGGCAACATCAATCCCGACCAAGGGGGTACGAGCATGTTTGAGCCGATGGGTGGCAGTGCCCCCAAATACACCGGGCAGGGCGTGATCAATCCGATCGCTGCGATCAACGCGATGGCGATGCTCCTCGATCAGGCAGGGCAGACAAGTTCGGCCGCCCGCATTGATGCAGCCGTGGCCCGCGTGACGGGCGAAAAGATGCAGAGCCAGTCGGCGGGCAAGATGGGCCACAGCACCAGCGAAGTCGGCGATCT
>CAUZBD010000395.1:0-3377 GCA_963577795.1 Planctomycetota bacterium
GCGCAAATCCTCGAGTCCCGCGTCGATCGTTTGATCGGTGAACGAACCATTGCGACGATTCTTAAAGAAGTGCATCCGCTCTCGTGGATCCCAACTTGAGGCAAGCAGATCGGGCCAGCCGTCGCCGTCAAAATCATCGACAACGACCGTTCCAGCCAGATTGAAGCTGTTGACCCCTAGTTTCTTCGAAACGTTTTCAAATCTTGGGAATGGTTTTTCAGACGCAAATGTTTCCGGAGGTATCAGATACTCCTGGGGAACATCGTGGGGATAACCGTCGATCGTCATGTAGGCGATGTTGAGCAGCCACTGAGCCCGTCGATGTGCGCCCGCAGTCATTTGCAGCAGTTCAGTGAAGTAACGGATCGCTGTGCGAGACTCCTCTTGTTTTGTATGGATAGCTGCACCACGAATAGGAAAGATACAACTCTCCGGCGTATTCCGCTGGCAGCAGTTTTGTGTTTCTCCAAGTCGCATGTGCGACAAGGCAAGGCGATAAATAATTTCTTCGATTAGCGGCTGGCTCAGGGCGTGTGTTACGCCCGGCAGTAGGGCATAAGCTTTTTCAAAATGTTCAATCGCTTGTTGTTCATTGCCTAAGGAAGCTTCAGCCTGCCCGAGTGCGAAGTGAAGTTTCAGTCGCTCCGGATTGCTCGCCTCCTGCGGAAGCGTCGCCAGCAATTCTCGTAAGTGGTGGGCGGGGCGGTCTCCAGGGAATACCCCCCCAAATATCGATTTGTGAACATGTTGTCGTTGGGTGGGAATGTTGACCACGTTGGTGCGTTTTTGCGATTCGGAACGGACCTCGCCCGGACCAAAGCTAATAAATCGCGTTTCACTGTCTGGGGTAGGCAGGTTTGTGGCATGCTGTGGATTGAAGCCACAGCCGGACAGTACGAGCAACACAGGTAGAAGTGCACAGAGGCCAAGTTGGCACCAACTGCTGCGCGACTCACAGACACTAGGATTGTCCGGTGAGATCAAAAACGACGGCCCACTTGCCGGGAGCGCACACAGAAGGTCTTCACGGTACGCAGATTGCGCCGAAGAGCTCCAAGACATTAGTCACTTGCCTGTTCCGTTCCCAAAAGCATCCCCTGAAGACGATTGGGAGTTGACACACTGTTACAGTGAATGCTAGATGCTGTATGTTGTCAAGTTGTCAAGTTGTCAAAAATTAAAGACTGCGAAATTTTCGCATACGCAGCAATCCGCAACCCGTCCTCTGCTTGCTTCTGCTGCTAAAGTAAAAGACGCAGTATGGGTAAGGCGAATCAGTAAACCATTTTAGACCTTTGGTCTGTGTCCATGTAATTCAACAAGTTGTTTGCGTTTGCATCGTCTGCCATAAGCGTTCTGATGCTGGTGACATTCCTTGGCCAGTGGGGGAGCAATCAAGACCAAGACGCCGAGAATAATCAGCGTCGGTGCAAACCGGTTTACAGCCCGGTGGGTGCTCGATAAGGCTTGTCCGACCGGTAGATTTTAAGCCTGTCTGTGAGGGGCTCCCGCGCATTTTCTGGAGCTCGCTGAATGGCTTTCAATTGCCATTCGACAGCTTTTTTATACTGTCCGGCCTCAGCATAAGCCGCCGCCATCGTATCCAATACAAAAAAATTGTCGTTCGAAAACAAAGTCATCGCTTTTTTTGCATTCGCCAGCGCCTTCTTTCCGTCCCTAAATGCTGGATCAAAGCAGGTTGCTTGTAACCAGGCTAAATTATTGTAGCCTTGTGCATCTTTTGGATTGAGAGTGATCGCTTGGTTAAAGTCCTCTTCAGCGCGATCAAATTTCCCAAGCTTTTCGTAATTGGCACCACGTCGGTGAAATACGGGTACATAGTGGGGGGCCAGTAGAACGACTTGTGTAAAATCATCAATCGCCTGCTCAGTTTTTCCAAGTGCACTTAAAGCGATACCTCGGCCGAAGAGAATTTCTGGATTCTCGGGTTGCAACGCGTTGGCTTTATCAAAGTGCGTTAAGGCATCTGCGGTACGATTTTGCTTAAGCAAAAGTTTTGCCAGTGCCACCTGTGCGGGTGGGTAGTCTGGTTCAATACGAATTGCTGCTTCGAGTTGTTCCAAGGCTTCCGCATCGCCGCCAGACTGAAGTAGTGCGGATGCCAACTCGGTACGAACGCCAGCAGATTCCGGCCAAATATCGACAATATGCTTTAGTTGAGCCACGGCGTATTTTTTTTGGCCTAGACGCCGAAAAAAGTCAGAAAATTTTCGATGCTTCAGAGCCTCCATTCCATTGAGAGTTGCTAGTGCGGGCTCATCATCCAGTGTGCTACCCGGAAGAATTGCAGCACGGTCAAACCTTTCGAGCGGCGAATCTAAGGGTGCATTTAAGTCTTTGAGTACTTCGTCGACGTCCACAGGTCCCTTGTAGATCGTAATTAAACGTCCTTGGGCATCGATCAGGAAACTCGTTGGCAACGGTAGTGGTCTCTGCACAGGAGTCTGCAAGTCGTGTATCGATTGGAGTGTATTGAGCAGTGGAATGGTGGCGCGTCCTGTGGGAAATGGGAGGTTCATTGCTTTGCTTTGCTTCTCTGCGTCCTCGTAGGTAGAACGCTCATCGTTCAAGCCATCGACTGAGAGTGCCAAAATATCGAGACCAGCTTGCTCAATTTTCTCCTGGTTACGACTAAAATCTTGCAATTCTTTGAGACACGGCAGGCACCAACTCGCCCATAGATTAATCAGTTTGGGTTTACCATTCTGAGTGTCGATTATTCGGTTAGAGCCCGTCCAGTTTTGGTAGGCGAGATTAGGAACTTCCAAGGGTGTGATCAGTCGCAATACTGCCTGGTCGGAGTAAGGGACCGGATCTTGCTCCTTTGTAAAAAGTGCAAGAATTGGCTTTGGCTCCTCCACTCGTTTTGATACACCAGATCCCTGGGCCAAGATCTGGCGCGCATCTAACACAACATGATCAAACGTTTCCGATTTGCCACCTGGCCAATGGACGACAACGCGACTTACCCCAGGTGCATTTCCCAGTCCAAAATGCAACCACTTACTGTTCTGGGAGAGGAATCCTTCGCCCGCTCTCAACGTTTTCATGATGGGGCGATTTTCAGGGCCCTCAGCGTAAACTTCCACACGAGCGCCGATCGCATCATGATTTGTTGTCTCCCCCTTTCCTAACAGCCGAAAAGCAACAAAGTGGTTTGTGAGGGGACCGTCATTTCGCATAAATCGCAAGCGAGGTGCCGTACGATTGGAAATCCAGAAGTCGAGATCCCCGTCGTGGTCCCAGTCGCCGAATGCAAGTCCTCGGCCATCGTCCGGAAAATCGATTCCACTAGCAACTGAAATATTGACAAAGCCTCCATCTCCGGTGTTCAGGTAGGCGCAATTTCGTTCATG
>CAUZBD010000396.1:0-3367 GCA_963577795.1 Planctomycetota bacterium
GTATATCAACCAGAGCACATATGGTACCGTACATTGGCATCAGCGAACATAATGTCTACAATCTTAAAAATATTCGCGGTGGCGAGGTTGTTGCAATTGGAAGATATTTGTAGCCAGTCTGTCCACCAAATCAATCAACAGACTTTAGTAGCGTTTCTAAACGGATACGATGGCCACAAACGAAAACTGGGATAGTTGCCCTCTTTGTGGGGCGCCGGTAATGATTGATCCGGAGACAGGGAAGCGAGAAGCTTGTGGCCAATGCGCTTCAAGAAAGAGTGCAACGAGTGGCTGGTTGGGTCTCTGGTTTATTATTCTGTTTTTTTTGGGGAGCGCGGCGATCCTTTATTTTTCTATCCGGATGCTGTTTCCCACAGAAGAGTAATAATAGATAGCTGCTGATTGCTACGAGCCCAAGCATGTGTTTAAACGCCAGTTAATCATTGTTTTTTTTAAGCACCTCGGCATCGGTAGAATCTGTTGTACTGGCGATTGCAATATCGCAGATGCGAATCATCATCAGTTTTGAAATTGATTTAGCAGTTGCTTGTTCATTAAAAAAACGGTGCCCTAAACTTCCAGGTTGATCCGCTTGTGGACCGACGATCAATATCTGACCCCGGTCGAGGTTGGCATCCAACTGTAACCGACCTAGTCTTTTTTTATCACGGCTTGTGTTGAGCCGAAACATTCCTTCTCCGGGAACGTATTCGTTATGAAATTTACCAAAATGAACCTCAGGGGTAAGACGTAAGACGATGCGTTCGTCTTGTCCATCAAGTATCTCTGCAACAAATTGTGCCTGACCGTCGTGGAGCGTTTGGCCCACTAACGCACCATCGTGCATTTCAAGCATCTGGAACTCTTTTTGGATGGAAGAGGCGAGTAATTCGCTTTGCTGGCCCGGCTGTAAAAATAGTTTTCTTGTAATGGCATGCGTCGATTGCAGATCGCCTAGCTCTTCTAGAGAAATGTTTCCTGTTCCTGCCCGATGCGCATTTTGTAGAATCGTTTGTACCTCTTTAGGAATTTGCGTTCCAATAATGCCGACTCGAAATCCATTTTTGCGAAGCTCTCTACGAAATTTAGCATCAATTGCTAATTCGTCCACTTCTTGCCAAAGTGCCGCGGTGGCTTCTTGATCGCGGGGCGGAATACGAACAAAGATAACTTCCAGTTCTATTTGTGTGGGCGTCTTTTCCAACACCGCCAATGGCGATTCAATTTGACGTTTTTGTTGATCAATAGATCGGCATCCGGAAAAGCTTGTCAATCCGATGATCAACAGTAAGCAATATCCAAAAACTTTTACGTAACGGCTCAAAGAATGCTTATGAAGCAATTTTCCGCAATCGCTCTCTACAGTGACAAGACTTGCCCGCGCTATTTGTCCTAGAATCCTTCTGCTGCTATTTTCTACGGATCGCGGTAGCGTTACCACGTCGGTGAGCCATCCGAATACCATCATCAGGCCACCCCTCGAAGGGTTTTACGTGTGACCTGATACTCGATGAGCTTTTCAAGCGTCCGCAGCGGGGCGTGTTTAAAGTTCCATGCTTTTGCATGTTTCATAGCCGAGGTTTTATAGTGAGTGTGGTGCAAAATCATTTCATCGAGAAGGTCTGGTATTTGGTTGACATCGCTTGCAATTAAACCGACAGCACCCGTTGGAAGATCTTTAGCACAGCGCTTCAGGAACGTGATGCGTGGAATTCCGACGGCAATCGTGTCGTCGTGATAGGCGTTGGAGAGTTCTACGCAGATCTGGTCTGCCTTTGGATCGATCGCAATCAGGCTAGAAACTAGTTTCCCTTCTTCTCTTTGACTGAGAATGGTTTGAGTTGGAGCTTTAATGCTCTGCTCGGATCGGTCCAATTGGAAAGTTCGAAGACGGATAAAATAACCGGGACGTTGTTCGTGCCAAGGGAATTGAATCAATAGCGAACCAGTTCCAGTGGGAACCTTAAATGAATTTGACACAGGTTGTGAATTACCCGCAAACAAAAGCGTCGCACACTCAAGATCCGAATCAATGAGCGATTGTTTATCGTCACCAGTGGAACTCCCTTGCCAAACAAATGTTTCAGACGTCAGCGTCTCTTTCACAAGCATTTCTTCGAGATGCTGATAGATCGGTTCGGCGAGTTGTAAAGCTAGCCAACTGCCTGCAGTAACGATTACAGGCACCCCAGCGGAAAGCATTTCAATAAAAACACCGCTTGCCCTTGCGTGATATCTAGCGTTGTTATAGGGGAGAAGTCCAATATCGGTCTGTTGAATTAATTTGAGATATTTTTTTCGATCAAGTGGATGGGGTACGACAACAATCTTCGCATCGCTTGCCATGCCTGGTTCGGCGTTGGCTAGATGATCTTCATCAAACGCAGATAACTGTCGTGCAAGTTTTCGGATATTTCCTTGCATCCAGAGTTGCAGATCGTTGCCCAAAACATTGGCTTTGTGAAGTTGATTAAATAAGTGGTTGAGCTCTCGCTTTCCCTTTTCTCGTCGAGGAGCTCCAGCGAGGGTCACTCGTAAGGGTTTCTTAGCCGCCAGGCATTTTTGAGGAGCTTTATCAGTAGGGCAGCTGATGGGATAAGGGAGAGGACAAAAAGAGCCTACTCGCAATCGATTATATTGATCGGCTATTTGTGGTGTCGTCGCATAGAAATGTAAATGGTGTGTACGGATCGCAGCAATGGCCGTCGAAAACTGTTGCTCCATACATTTTTTGCGTTCCGTTTGATTATTAAAGTCTGGAGGGCGACCATCGAAAATATCGTAGTGGAATTGAACATGCCATTGAAGTTTTTGTGTGTCTTTGTTGGAAGCAAGGTAGGCAGCCAAGCCGAGAAAATCAAAGTCAGATACGGAAGGAAAAAAAATCACATCTGCGGGGTCAAAACCAATTCGATCAAATAAATGCTGACAGGCATTTCTAAAAGCCTTAATTCGACGTTGCCGATCCCATCTTTGCAGGAGGCGAGACCATCGTTTGTATCTCGACGTAACATGATCCCCATCTGGAATCTTTTCATAAAGTGATCGCCCATCAATATCGATTGGCTCACTTCGCTTACCATCGACTCCAACTGTATGTGTTCGGTTCCACGCATAGCGGAAGATAGGATAGCAAGTCCAGTCAGTGGGAATGGTATCCTTTTCCTTCTTGAATGATTTTGCAGTTGCCAACACGGCTTGGTATTCAGAGTTAGTGGCAGCCTGCAAGATCTCCATGGCATACTGGTAGTTGTGGCCACCCACAGATTCCAGCCAATTGTCGATGAGAATGAAGCGTGCCATTACAGATTCATTTTTGCGGTTATAAAAATCCATCGGATCCTATTTTTCCAGGTGCAGAGCGTCA
>CAUZBD010000397.1:0-3365 GCA_963577795.1 Planctomycetota bacterium
TGCCGCATACTGGCGGGAGAAAAATCGACCCTGATTCGCTGGAATACGAAACCCTGGCGCGTTGGATCGAGGAGGGAGCGAAGGATGATGAAAATCTACCCGCAAAGGTTATTCAACTGGATCTGTATCCCCAGGAAATAACATTAAAACCCGGTCAAAACCAGCGGCTTGTGGTGGTCGCTCGCCGGGCAGATGGAACGCAGCACGATGTCACACGTTGGGCTGAATTTCAGTCTACACATCCACAAACTGCGGGTGTTCGTGACGAGGGCGTTGCAGAGGCCGAATCGCAAGGTGAAACATTTATCACGGCAAGGTTTGATACGTTAACGACCGGACGTAGCGTGATTGTTCAGTCGGCAGATGGACTCGTCGACTGGGTAGGCAAAGCCCAACATAATAAAATAGACGAACTCGTTGACAGAAAGTTACAGCGTCGCGGAATATCGCCTGCTCCACTGTGTGACGACGGCACGTTTATCCGGCGTTTATCGCTCGATCTACGCGGACGCCTTCCGTCAGAAGAGGAAGTCAAAAGATTCACTGCCAATCTCAATAAAGCAAAACGCATTGAACTGATTGACGATTATCTCGAGTCCGAATCGTTTATTGATCTGGCCACCATGCGCTGGAGCGAAGTTTTAAAAGTCCGGTCTGGTGGCAAGCTCAGTCGCCAGGGAGTTCATCGATATAGTGAATGGCTACGAGATCAGATCGAAAATAATATTCCGCTGGATCGTTGGGTGCATCAATTAATCTCGTCCCGTGGAGAAACGACGAGCAATCCGGCTGGATATTTTTTTCAGACGGAAAAGGAAGTTGCGAAACAGGCGGAAAATATAGCGCAGATATTCCTTGGAATGCGATTGCAGTGTGCGTCATGCCACAATCATCCGTTCGATCGTTGGACAATGGATGACTATTATGGCTTTGCCGCATTTCTGGCACAGGTAGGGCGAAAGCAAGGTGAAGACCCTCGCGAGATTATTCTTTTTCATCAAGGAACGGGTTCGGTCCGACATCCTGTTTCGGGGGAAGAGGTGACGCCACAGTATTTAGGCGGTGATCGCCCAGAACTCAGGGAACGTGATCCACGCGCTGTCTTGGCGGAATGGATCACAGATTCAGCCAACCCCTATTTTGCACCCCATATGGCAAACACCTTATGGTCTTGGGTCTTTCATCGGGGTATTGTCGACGAAGTGGATGACGTTCGAGTCAGTAATCCTCCGGTGAACGCACCGCTCCTCGAATACCTTGCCGGACAACTTCAAAGGAATAAATTTGATGCGCGCGCATTATTGCGTGACATATGTGCATCCCGCACCTATCAGGCAGAGGTCCTAACGAATCCACAAGCAGCGGATCTGTTTGCCGGCCAGTCGTTGCGACCGTTATCCGCCCCTGTTTTACATGATGCGATTGCTCAGGTTACAGGCGCGCCATCGAGCTTTGAGAAAACAATAGCAGGGACAACTGCGGTCCAGTTAACGGATGGTGCCGTCACAAATAACTTTCTTAAAACCTTTGGGCGGAGCGGTCGGCTGACTGTTTGCACGTGTGAGACAAAAAATGAACCCACGTTATCACAAGCACTTCATCTCGTGAACGGAAATACGGTACACCAGAAGATCAGCGACGGGAAACTGGTAAAGCAGTGGCTTGATAATGATTTGGCACCGGATCAGATTATCGACAAGTTGTTCATGCGATGCTTGTCGCGTGAGGCCTCATCAACAGAGCGGGATGCGATTCGGGGCCAGCTTAATGATCGTTCTTCGCAGGAGGTTCTCGAAGATCTCTTCTGGTCCTTAATGAATAGTCCAGAGTTTTCGTTTAATCATTAACAGACATGTGGTAGATACGAATGAGATGGATGGGTTTTAGATTGATAGCCAACGCGGGGTTTTGCGTTGCGGGCCTCCTTTACTTTCAGGTTCCCTGTTGGGCGGTAAGCTTTGAAAAGGATATTCTGGTTATTTTTCGCGCTGAATGCCTTTCCTGCCATAATGAAGATGATCGGCAGGGTGATTTGGATCTATCGACCTATAACGCCGTACTGGACGGAGGTGCCAGTGGTGCGGTGATCGACCCTGGCGATCCCGATGAGAGCTTACTCTATCAGTTGGTTGCGCATCTGAACCAACCCAGTATGCCCCCAGAATCCCCGATGATTTCCCATGAGTCCGTCGAACTGATTAAGAAATGGATTTCCGAGGGTGCGGCTAAGACTCCCTCTGCCGAGCCGAAACAGGTTGTGGGCAATCAACCTACAGCAGCGATTCCAGCGCCAGACGCGTCAAGGGAGCGAACACCCCATTTTCCGCCCAGGCTACCTCGCTCCAACCAGCGGGCGACAAAAAATAATCCTGCGATCGTCGCGCTTTGTGCGAGTCCGACTACGCCGCTTGTTGCGGTTGGGGGTGTTCGTCAGGTCTGGCTGTTTCGTACCGACACGCACGAGCAAATCGGGCGGATTGGCTATTCAGGAGGAGATATTCGTAGTTTGAAATTTAGTCTTGATGGAAGCGTGCTGCTTGTGGCAGGTGGTCGGCCCGGCGAATCTGGGAGTGTTGAAGTCTGGGACCTGGAACAGGCCCGTCGAGTCTTGGCGTTCGAAGATTATTTCGATGAGGTCCGGAGCATCGCAATCAGTAGTGATCATAAGCGACTGGCCGCCGCCAGTACGGGTCCGCGCATTGATTTATATGATCTGCCGTCGGGAAAATTGCTGAAAAAGTTATCTGGGCATACCGATTGGATTACCGATCTGGCGTTCAGTGATGATGGAGTCCTGTTAGCGACGGCCGACCGGGTCGGTGGGCTCAGGTTATGGGAAAGTTGGACGGGAGATTTATTCCAGACATTAGCAGGTCATAAACAAGCAATTGCGTCGTTGGAATGGACCCACGACTCGAACCATGTTTCCTCTGCAGGGACGGACGGCTTCATTCGAATATGGTCGGCGGAAAGTGGCAAGGAATCACAGAAATTTAAAGCCCATCCGGGCGGTGTGGTACGGCATGCGCGAATCGCCTCCGGTGGATGGGTATCAGCGGGAAAGGACAATATTCTTCGGATCTGGAGTCCGCAGGGTAAATCAGTAAGAGCGGCTGCCCCATTTTCAGACACACCCACATCAATGGTCTATGCACCAGTGAGTAATACGATTGTCGTTGGCGATTATTTGGGACAAGCTGTCATCCTGAATGAAAATACATTGGATGCACAGCAATTATTATCGATCAATCCGCAGTCGATGGATGAACAGATCACGGCAAAACGGTTGGAACATAAATCGCATGAAGCGCGTCGCAAGGACTTGAAATATCAAATCACGGAGACGGAAAAACAATGGGCGCAAT
>CAUZBD010000398.1:0-3360 GCA_963577795.1 Planctomycetota bacterium
CCTTGCCCGCGACAACGACACTTGGCAAGCCATCACAACTTGCCACATTGATTCCTAAGCGAACACTTTTCATTTGGGGAACCGCCGGATTCGATTCTTTGCTCGTCACCTTTGCTGAATATTGCTTTGCTATCTGACGCAAGTCAGCTACCATTTCTTTCGAATTCGCGTATGTGAAATTCGGGCCACGATTGCTGCGTCGAAGTTGCCGCTTCCCGTCTGGGGACAAAATGCAAAAACCAAAATTCCGCAGATCGCCGCCAGCTCGGCCTAGGAACGTTGACTTTAGAAAGATCGCCTCAGTTTTGTCCTCGTAGGTTGCCGTGCGAATGCACACAAAGTCGCGCGATGCCTTGATGAGTTGTTCGTCAGACAGGAAACTCCTGTCCATGTTCTGTTTGCCCGGTCACCACATGCCTGGCACACTGCCACATTGCGCTGCTGCGGTG
This sequence comes from Planctomycetota bacterium, assembly GCA_963577795.1. GTDB lineage: Bacteria > Planctomycetota > Planctomycetia > Pirellulales > UBA7805 > UBA7805. The sequence goes on from CAUZBD010000398.1 coordinate 450, forward strand.
ATCAAGAGAATCGGCTTTCCTGTTCGCTTCGCTTCATCTAAGCCATCTTGCAGCATGCCATACCACGTGATTCCAGAAACGACTTTCTTGCTGTTCGGAACGCTACCACCGTAAGACGGTTCGGTCGGCGGAGCGAGCTGGGCATTGACGGGCTGGCCGCACACTCCGGCCAACACGATGGCCGATGCGAAGCCGAGTAGACGAGTATTTCTTATCTTCCAGTTCATTTATTTGATCCCCGTGGATTGGTCATTGAGCGGTTTGGTGAAACTGAGATCATTGCTGCCGAGTTGGTCTTCGACGACGTGGGCCGCTTCGGCCTTCGTCCTGTTTCGGGTCTTCGGGAGTTGCCCCGATGACGACGTCGAAATTCACAGCCAACTCGCCAGTCTTGGAACCGGCGAGAGGTTTGTATTCGGCGATCAACATGTCGCGGGCTATTGGGTCAGTGATTGAATTCAGAATTCTGTCTCGTTTGTTCCGCGGATCGCCTTTGGTGTAGATCTGCGTGGTCAACATTCGCTTGGGACCTTGCTTCACCGCGAGGTGGATATGCGAGGTTCGCGGACCGTACTGAACTGGCTTGATCGTTCGAAAGTAATACTCGCCTTTGCTGTTCGTTAGAAACCGCCCGAAGCCTTGGAAGTTCCCGTCGAGTTTCGCTTGGTCGGGGGCTTCGGTGTGAATGTACACGCCGTTGTTGTCAACTTGCCAAATCTCGACCAGCGCGTTGCGGATAGGCTCACCTGAGAGACTTAAGACACGGCCAGTCAGATGAGTAACCTCGCCAATGGCGGGAGTGATCGAGTCGTTAATGATCAATAGGTCGTTGTCTGTGTCCAGCGGCAACTTGTTGGGATAGAACGGCCCCTCGGTTTGGAACGCCGTTTTCGTCATCTCTTCCGCAAAGAGACCTGGCGACGTCATCGCAGCCGCGGTGAACGCAGCTCGCTGAATCATCTCGCGTCTATTTATCATTTCGTTTTTCCTTAAATTGATGCCAAGAAAGCCAACAATCCTCCCCGAGAAAAACCGATGACCGCCAATCGCTCAACGTCCACGTTCTTTAAATTCTTCACGTAGTCAATCGCGATGATCGTCTCTTGAATGTTTCCGGCCAGTGACGAATCTTGGCTTCTGATCCAGGCAAACCCGATAAATCCTGCCTTGGCAATCGCTTCAACTATTCCTTTAGGATCGCCTCCGACACGCGACCCCCTCCCACCATGCATGAAGATGACGACCGGAAGCGGACCATTGTCCCTGGTAGTGACAATGTACCCCTTCAGTGAAATCGAACCCGGCTGAAAACCCACTTCTTTCGCAAACAGTGTTTGGTGGTTACCGATGATCGCAACCACCAGGAATGTAAGTGCCAAGACTGCGCAAGATCGCTTCATGACAGACTGCCCTCAGACGATTTGATTGCAGCGGGAGGGCCCGAAAAAGTTCACCCACACATTAAACTCCACAGATCCTCAGAGGTTTCGTTGATTTAATTGCTTTTAGAGTACAAAAGAACACAAGCCCCTTTGCTCCAGGGAACAAAGATCACCGGGTCAAAAACTCATGAAAACGGCGAAAAAATACTTACCATGGGCCGTTTTCTGCGTTTTAATGGAGACGCATCGCGCGGATAGGCGCATTCGGTAATTCGTCAGCTCGAAATGCCATTGATTGGGCATTCCTAGGTGGGGTGAGGCTCATGCATCGTAGTCCATTCGGTTTGCTGCGCGGTCGCAACGCGATCGTCGCGGGTAGCACAAACCTTTCTCTCCGAGCCCTATTCGTCTTCGGCTTGTTTTGTCTACCGCTTGGGGCGCATGCACAGCTGACTCCCGACTGGACCCAGCAATACGGTGGGCAATGCACCGATTGGGTCCTTGGAGTCGGTACCGATAGCGGCGGCAATATGTATGCCTTCGGTGAAACCCGGGTCGGCGATTTCAACGGCGTCTCACCGGTTGGATCGTCGGACTTTTACATTTCCAAGTTCGATGCCCCGGGAACCGAACAATGGACGGTGGTGCAGGGCTCGACCACATCGGATTCCATAAGCGGGAGAATGGCGGTTGATGGTGCGGGTAATTGCTACGTGGCAGGGGAAACGTGGGGTAGTGTGTACGATACTAAGGGCGCGGGACTCGCCGATGGCTGGTTCGGAAAATACGATACGGCAGGCAGCCTCGTCTGGGGCCAGCAGATTAACAGCGGTGGCTGGGATACGCCGAAGAACGTCAGTATCGACAACGCGGGAAATCTCTATCTTGTCGGCTACACCAACGGAAGCTTCGATGGAGAAAACGCGGGCGGCGTGGATGCATTTGTGCGAAAATATGATTCCGATGGGAATCTTCTCTGGGGTACCCAGTTCGGCTCGGACAAAACGGATCGAGGATATGACGTGGTGGTTAATGATGCGGGCGAGTGCCCTCTGGTCGAAGCGTGGAGATTTAATTGTCGACAATTAAATCTCACTACCGGATCGTCTTAGCCTTTACTGCGATTACTTGAAGTTGTTTAACTTCTGTTGCGTGCACTTGCAAAAAAGTGCTTTCGCCTAAGGTGCAATCGACACGCAGTTTTTGAGTGCGCGGGCGGTATCTCCAGAGCGACTACGCGGCCGAAAGAGGGAGGTTCCTTTCTCTGGGGCGTACTTTTTAACTCTTGCCGAGCGCACAGTTTACTCGCATCGTCACCGGCGGTCACTCTCTCTATGCCGCATTAAAATCCAGTAGTTACCGGAAATGTACCAGCCGTTTTTTTGGAAGTTACTTGCCCGCTAGCAAATTGGGCCGCGTACGTCTGACCGGCAGCCCGCGGAACCGAAAGAGGAGGTTCGTTTCTCTGGGGCGTACTTTTTGTCTATTTCCGGGCATTCGATTTACGTACCTGTCTTCGGCGGACAGTA
>CAUZBD010000399.1:0-3359 GCA_963577795.1 Planctomycetota bacterium
TCGCTTCGAATGATCGGTAATCGCAATATAAGCGAGTCCTCGATGACTCGCCGCCTCCACCATTTCTTCCAGCGCGTTCTTTCCATCGGTGGCCGTGGTATGCATGTGCAAGTCGCCGCGGATGTCGGCCAGTTGCACCAGTTCTGGCAAACCGTCTCCGGCGGCCCAGGCGAACTCTTGGCGATCTTCCCTTAATTCCGGTGGGAACCAGGGTAAGGAAAGCGCCGCGTAGACATCCTCTTCACGGGCCCCCGCAATTTGCTCTTCTCCGTGGAAAACGCCGTATTCGTTGATTTTCAGTTTTTGCTTCCGTGCCATCCCTCGAAGGTGAACATTGTGCGCCTTGGAACCGGTGAAATATTGCCACGCCGCGCCGAACGCGTCGGTGGGGACCACGCGAAGATCAATCGTCAGCCCACTTTCGAGCCGCACCGACATTTTGGTATCGCCTCTGGCCAGCACCGTGGCCACGCCTGCAAAAATCGAAAAACGATCCATCACCGGCGTCACCTCTTGGGCGTCGATGAGAAGATCTAAATCGCCCACCGTCTCCCGGCCACGACGAAAACTACCCGCGATTTCCATCTGGCGCATACCGGGCGCGTCGCGCATGTGGGCCAGCAGCGCATCGACTATCGTTTCTGCCTCGGCCCAATAAATACGCTCATCGGCCGAAGCCGCCAAATCGATTCCTGCCAGGATCGCCTGCTCGGTTTTGGTGGCAAAACCTTTTAGCGCGCTGACCGCACCTGCTTCACAGGCAGCACGCAACTGATCGAGCGAAGTGATGTTGAGTTCTCGATACAGCACGGCCGCCTTTTTGGGACCGAGACCCGGGATCCGCAAGAGAGAAAGGACGCTCCCGGGAATCCGCTCAAGCAATTCATCCAGCAGCGGCAGTTGGCCGGTTTCTAGAAGCGTCTTTATTTTTTCGGCTAAATCTTTGCCGATACCCGGCAGCTCCGTCAGTTCGCGGGTTGCGTCTTCGACGATGGCCGAGACCGACTCAGCAAGTTCACGAACCACGCGACTTCCGCTTCGGTACGCTCGGATACGAAACGGATTGGCACTTTCGAACTCTAAAAGATCAGCGACCTGATCGAGCACATCGGCAATTTGGTCGTTGGTCACCGGGTTGCTACCGCACGCGCTGCGGCTCCTGGCCTAGCGCAACGCGCCGACCCGCTGTTCGTTCTGCCTAGAACGCATTACGCCTGGAAGGAACTGCCACAACCACACGATTTGACTGCATTGGGATTCTCGAAGGTGAAACCCCGCTTCTCCAAGCCTTCATAAAAATCAACCGAGGTGCCTTCAAGATACAGAGCGCTTTTTTTATCAACCACGACAGCAACACCATTCTGGTCGGTCTTCGAGTCGGCTTGCTGATCGTACTCTTTGTCAAAACCGAGTGCATAACTAAATCCGCTGCAGCCACCGCCTGTGACACCTACGCGGAGAAAAGTACCTTCTTCGTATTTTTGCTCGTCGAGAATCTTTTTGACTTCGGCGGCAGCCCGCTCGGTTAGCGTAATAGACATGGGACAATGGTGCTCCGTGAAAAGGACAACAGGCAGGGGTGCCCCAACATACATCAGCAGGGGCGACCCTCGGGTATTCAAATTATATCATCATCTTGCCGAGGGAAAGTCTATTTTAACGTTTTTACATGTTTTTTACCCCATTTACCGTAACCTAGCACGGTTGGCGAATCCGTAAGCAGATGGGTAGAATTCCTCCTAGACACCCAACGATACCCAACCGAGAACGCAGCAAAGAAACCACACCCTACCTCGAAATAGCGCCGGGGCCTGCAAAGCACGATCCCGAAAAATATTCCACCCTTTCTGGAGATTCTTATGGCAACTTTAAGTGAACCGATCACCACCCCCGCGGTCCGAGAAACAGAGTGTTTTATCGGCGGCCAGTGGACACCTGCCGTAAGTGGCAAAACCTTTGCCACGGTAAATCCAACCACAGAAGAAGTTATCTGCGAAGTCGCAGAAGGCGACGCAGCCGATGTCGATCTGGCTGCCAAAGCCGCACACGCTGCGCTGTATGATGGGCCTTGGGGAAAGATGGATGCGCGCGACCGGGGCGCGCTGATGTACAAGCTGGCCGACTTGATCGAACAGAATCTCGAAGGATTGGCAGCGCTCGAATCTCTCGATAACGGCAAGCCGTTTACCGATTCCTCCACCGCCGATCTTCCCCTGGTCGTCGACTGTTTGCGGTACTACGCCGGTTGGGCCGACAAGATTCACGGCAAAACGATTCCGGTCCGCGGTGATTTTCTTGTTTATACCCGCCGCGAACCGGTCGGGGTTGCCGGACAAATCATTCCCTGGAATTTCCCGATGCTGATGACGGCCTGGAAGTGGGGTCCGGCGCTCGCTGCCGGTTGCACGATCGTGATGAAGCCGGCCGAACAAACACCGCTCACCTGCCTACGGATGGCCAAACTGGCGCAGGAAGCCGGTTTCCCCGATGGCGTGATCAACGTTGTTCCCGGTTATGGCCCCACCGCCGGTGGCTCGATCGTCAAGCATCCGCTGGTCGATAAGATCGCTTTTACCGGTGAGCATACCACGGCCCAAATCATTCAGAGGGAAGCGGCCGAAACGATGAAGCGGCTTACCTTCGAACTGGGCGGCAAGAGTCCGAATATCGTGTTTGCCGACGCCGACCTCGATGCCGCGGTTGCCGGTTCGGACGCGGGCCTCTTTTTCAACATGGGCCAGTGCTGCTGTGCGGGCAGTCGCCTGTTTGTGGAAGAATCGATCCACGACGCTTTTGTCGAGCGGATGCTCGAGAACGTCGCGGGTCGTAAGTTGGGTAATCCGCTCGATCCCTCGACCGAGCAGGGACCGCAAGTCGATCAGGCACAGTTCGACAAAATCATGAAGTATATCGGGATCGGTCATGAGCAAGGTGCAACCTGCGCTGCGGGTGGCAATCGCGTTGGCGACCGCGGCTATTTCATCGAGCCGACCATCTTCACCGATGTCACCGACGAGATGCAGATTGCCACGGATGAAATTTTCGGCCCGGTGATGAGCATTCTTAAATTCCGCGATACCGATGAACTCATCGAGCGGGCCAACAATACGATGTTTGGTCTGGCCGCAGCGGTCTGGACGCGCGATGTGGAGCGGGCACACAAAATCGCCAACCGCATACGAGCCGGAACCGTGTGGATCAACTGCTACGATGCATTTGATGCCGCGGCACCTTTTGGTGGCTTTAAGATGTCGGGACTCGGTCGCGAACTGGGCGAAGCGGCACTCAATAACTACTTAGAAGATAAAACAGTAACGGTAGCACTCTCGTGACACGCAGGATCGACAGTGGCGGTGGAT
>CAUZBD010000400.1:0-3346 GCA_963577795.1 Planctomycetota bacterium
GATTTTATCCAAGCGGGAGATCTTTATCGGTTGATGACGCCCGACCAACAGCAGCGCCTGATCGACAATATTGTTGGCAGTATGGCGTCGGTGCCAAAAGAGATCCAGCAACGACAGGTTGACCATTTCACCAAGGCCGACCCCGAATATGGCCGCCGCGTTGCGGAGGGCTTAGGGTTGCCCACCTGATTTGCTGTAAACGGTAGGCTGAGGCAAAGAAGAAGTCACTTCGCATCAAGTGGCTTGGACGAAGGCCTCTCCCAGAGGGATTCAAACGCCTGATGGATCATCTTTTCACAGCCCACCGTCGGGGGGCCAAGATGCGGGGACATAGTTTCGTGGCCGCCCCAGTTCGGTAGGCAGGCAGCTTCGTAGCCTCCGTTTGCGCCCATGGCGAGTGCTTGATCGGTTCCTATATAAGCACGACCGCCGTTGGTGAGTGCAAAGACCATATTGTGTTTAAATGGTGCATGTTGATCAATCCAAAGTTCATACTGGCTAAAGGTTTCGTAGGACATCCCCACCAGACACCAGTCTTCGCCCAGCAACACGCCGTAGACATCGAACCGGCGAGGAGTTGGTGCTGTTTCACTTTCCTGTGCAGCGGAAATTTTGTTGAGTTGCTTGAGCCGCGCTGGGTTGTCTTTGTTTTTTTCTTTTAGTTCAGCGACCAATTCAGGGGAGGGGAGTGGTCGTGTGGGAATATGAATCTGCTCCTTTCGTAAGGTGAGTTCGGTCGCTGCGATAGGCTCGCTTTCCTCAATGGCCTTTAAGGTCGCGTCGCCCAACGTGCGACCCGCAATGTCGTTATGGGCTAGCGACTTCCGCAACGGAAAACTATTGATATTTCCGCAGCAGCCTTGCCCGTACATGGCGATCACATCGCTCCCAAGTTTTTCTCGGATTCGCGCGACAGCAGCCCCGGGGAAATCTGCGCTGACGAGTTTGTTTCCCGGTGGTACGGTGACTGGATGGGCCGGATGTTCAAAAAGGACAGCAATCGGCTTGTTTGTTTTTTGATCCCTGGCGACCAGCACATTCACCCAGGGAACTGCGGGGCCCTCTCGGTTCACCCCCATACGCGTCCACCCGCTCTTATCCGTAATGCGACGATTGAACCCTATTTGCACCGGTGCGCGACCAGCATAGAGAGTCACGGGAATTCTTTTTTCTTTCGCCTCTGCAACCACATCGACGGCGGCTTGATGAACGCGACGATTCCACTTAGCTTCTGGCGGGTTTTCTTCGATGGGGTGCTCGTAGAACTCGTCCCAAATCATTTCGTCCGTCCATAGTTGTCCGGGGCTAGGGGTAGCGCGGAGCCAACGCGATGAATGGGCGTGGCTGCAGTTGAACCAGACCTCGTCAACGCCCGTCTTTTGCTTTACGCGTGCGCGGAGTTCATCCATGGCGGCAAAACCAGAGCAGATGATATCGGCCGTAATGATGGCGACCGAGGTGCCCGCAGCGTCTTGGAGTACAAGTGCACGAATGAAAAGCGGATCGCGAATGCCAACATTCGGACGCGCGGCGTGAATCTCGATGCCCACCGGAGGAGAAATTTCTTTTTCGGCAGCCCCAGCGTAGAGACTGTGCGGCTGATCGGTTTGGTCACTTCTGGTTTCGGCAGAAAAAACAGAGAGGTGAAGTACGCAGATGGCAAAAAGAGGCAATAGTTTGAGCACGTCTGTTGTCCTTGGCGTTTTCTGTGCAAACCGGACCGCCCGTCCTTCGATACAGAGGCGGCAGGCGATTTTAACCGATTCAGCCCGTTTGCCAGAATGGGGTCATCAAACGAAGAACTTATTCAATGGTTCATCGACAAGCCATAGAGAAGCGTCCTGATCATCGTCTTGTGAGACCTCCCCCCGCTCCCAGGTCGTATCGGTGGTGGCCGCAAGAAGGTTGTCGATGACTTGAGCCGAATTGCCACCAGCTTCTCCTTGTCCAAGACCTGCTGCTATCGGCGGTAGGCTGGAAGCTGCGTCGTCTGCAAACATGGTATCGACAAGACGCGCTAGTTGTTGATTGCCGATTAAAGTCTTCGCGACGAGGTGGCCTGCGGCTGTACGAGGCTGCTGCTGGTGTGCGTCAGCTTGCAGCGAATCGCTTGCAGCTGTTTTGTGCGTTCTGCCACGCGCGCTGGTGTTGCTGAAGCTGTCTACCGTTTGTTCAGCTGTGTTGGAGAGGGATGTGGCGACTGCTGCTTCCGAGGCATTGGCTTCCCTGCTCCCGGTCACCCGATTTCCAAAGTTCAGTCCTGAGGCCGTACTGCCTCCAGAGAGTGTCGTATTATGAACTCCGTTTCCACTGGCTGCCGTGGCCAAAATGCCTTTCATCAAAGCCCACATGTCGATGCGTGAGTAATCGGCACCTGTATTGGTAACATTGTCATCTTCATCGTCACCATCGTTGATGGTCACTCCGGTCGAGAGCATCAACGATCTGAATTCTGCTTGGGTGAGTCTTCGGCCAAGTGTCGAGGTGGCAAGCTGCTGGGCAACTGTTGCGATTCCCGCAACTTGAGGTGCTGCTTGACTGGTTCCAGAATAAGACGAAACGCCTCCACTGAGCCCTGCGTTGGAGATGTGGGCACCTGGAGCAAAAATATCGGTGAGCGTAGAACTCCGCGAGGAAAAACTGGTCACGCGGTCCGCTGCGGTTGTGTTATCGGTGGTGCCACCACTCCAGTTCCAGGGTCCACCGTTGTTTGCGTCCCAGACGGCGCTCACGGCGAGGGATGAGATGTCAGCAGCAGGATAAGAGATACCCTCGGTTCCCGCGGTGGTATACTCATTTCCAGCTGCCGAAATGACCATCACATCCATCGCAACGAGGCTCGCCATTTCATCGCTGAGACTTTCAGCAGAGAATGGGGAGTTGTAGGTTCCTCCGTCACCGAGCGACATGTTGATGGCCGCAATATTATAGGTCGACGCATTGCTCACCACCCACTGCAGGGCTTCTTCCACATCCGCAAAGCTCCCGCCTCCCGCGTCAGTAAAGACCTTTAGAACGATCAGATCGGAACCGGGTGCGGTACCGGTGTAGGTGGAGTCCGAGGAGACGGCAATCCCTGCAACGTTGGTTCCGTGCCCATCAAAGTCCGAGGCATCGCTATCATTTGTGCCACTGAAGTCGTAACTGTAGACCAACTGATCTGCGTAGAAGGGGTGATCTAAATCAGCGCCGGAGTCAATGATCACCGTGGCAAAGCCGCTTCCATTAAAACCCGTAAACAAGGGATCCGCACGGAAGTCGTCGGCATTCATCAAACTAGCGGATTGGATCGAGGAGGGTGAGAAATCACCACTCCCTTCCCCGACGAAACTCTGGCTGACGATCT
>CAUZBD010000401.1:0-3322 GCA_963577795.1 Planctomycetota bacterium
GGGCGGCGTTGAAATTTTGCTCACCGGTCCGGCAGGAACCGCGCAAACCACCTACACGGCCGCTGATGGCAGCTATCTTTTTGAGAATCTTGTCGAGGGCGACTACACGATCACCGAAGATCCCAGTGGAACGTTGCGGCAGGTCTTTGCCGACGGAGCCGATTCGGTCGGTAGCCAGGGCGGAACCGTCGACGACGCCAACGATCAAATTGTAATCAGTGATCTGGCCCCCGAAAGCAGCGGCCAGAACAACCTGCACGCCGAGGGAAATCTACAAACCGGATTTATCAGCCGCCGCGATTTTCTCTCCCGCACACCTCAAACGGAGTTTGTGGCGATTGTGCAACCGGGCGCTGCACGTGCGATTGCGTATACGCTCCAAAGTGGTTGGGAAGGGATTGATTCGGCGGAGATTCAACTCTCTGAAGATCGCACGGAACTGGAAGTGCGTATCACCGAAAATGCGGTCACCGAAGCGGTGGTACTCGATGCCACCGACCCTGCCCAGGTTTGGTTCCGTGGCCGTCGAGACGACACCTACATGCTGGGCATTGTCGGCAGTCGCAGCGATTGGGCCTTTGCACCCGTAGCCGGGGGATCGAGTTCCGGTACTTCTGAGGATGCCCCGCTCGGCACCAGCAGCCTCTTCGGTGACGATGCGATCGACTCGTTCCTGCCAGAGGGTGACGGTGCGAGTGAAACCGAAACGGTCGACGCCCTGTTCGGCGAACTGGGCAGCGAACTCGGTTCCGGCGAAACGCTCTCTTAGTTTCGCATCCGGTGCCGCTAGAAGAGTACGTTGTGGGTTAACTTGGCTCCACCGAGCACCAGTCCCACAATGATCAAAATCACCGGGGCCGTTGTCCTCTGGAAATTCAGAAAGCCATAGATCAGGGCAACCAGTACGGGACAGATCAGGCAAAAGATGCCCCAAAGGACGTCTCCTGCCTGAAAGGCGAGGACCGCAATCCAGATGACTCCGATCAGGGTCAGGATCGCACCGGCGCGTTCTAAATTTTCAATGTTTTCCATTTCCGCCTCATCACTTGGGGTTGCGTGTGGACCGAATCCCCACAGCCTACCCATTGATCATTCGCAGAACCAGTCCGCAGCGAAAAAAGGCAAGCCGTAACGGCGAGTCTCTTTTGCATCTCCCTGCTCGATCGGTTACGCTGCTGAAAATCCAGGGAGCCACTCGATGCGACAAAACGGGAATTTGCACAGAATTTTGATAAACCTTGTCGTCGGCTTGCTGTTGGGGGCCAACCCTCTCTGGGCCCAAGAACCGCTGCTGGCGATTCCGCAAGTGGCGCCGGCGGAACAGATTTGTTTTGTGCTTTACACGGCCGACAAAGGCGTGCTCAAACTGACGGCGCAACTTTATCCGCTTTCGGATGCTGCCCCGCACGAGGTGCATCTCGAAGTAGAGAAACAGGGCGTCTGGCAGGAGGTGGACCGGCAGCAGGTCGTCATGCCAGGCTGGACCGCCACCTTTCGGGTCGCTGACTGGGATGGGTCGGAGGATGTCGCGTATCGCGTGCGTCACGGAGAGGAGGCGGTGTATGGGGGAACGATCCGCCACGATCCGGTAGAGAAGCAAAAAATCGTGGTTGCCGCCTTTACGGGAAATTCAATCTATCCCGACGGCGGGGGCGATATTCCGCGGACCGATCTGATTGACAACGTCAAAAAGATCGATCCGGATCTGCTTTTTTTCTCGGGCGATCAGGTTTACGATCACCACAAGCATTTGGCCTACTGGCTCAAGTTCGGTCGGGATTTTGGTGAAATTACCCGCGACCGGCCCACGGTCACGATTCCCGACGATCACGATGTGGGTCAGTCCAATCTTTGGGGGGCGGGTGGAAAAAAAGCACACCGCGGAAATGGAGAAGACGGTGGCTATTTTAAGCCGCCGGCCTACGTGCGCGAGGTCGAGCGGGCGCAGACGAGTCATCTCCCGGATCCGTTCGAGCCGTCGGCCGTCGAACGTGGGATTGGCGTCTACTACACCGATCTAAATGTCGGGGGCATCAGTTTTGCGATTCTTGAGGATCGCAAATTCAAGTCCTCGCCGCTGGGACTGGTGCCGGATCGGGGCGGAAGGATCGATCATGTGCAGGGGGAGTTTGATCCGGCGGCATACGATCACCCCGAGGCCGTGCTACTCGGCGAGCGGCAACTCGACTTTTTGCGGCACTGGGCGGCGGATTGGAAAGGGGCCCAAATGAAAGCCGTCCTTTCGCAGACCATCTTTTGTGGCGGGGCGCACGTCCATGGTGGTGTAGGCCGGTTGGCTGCCGATCTCGATAGCAACGGCTGGCCGCAGTCGGGCCGCGATTCTGCGCTACGTGAAATGCGTAAGGCCTTTGCTGTCCATATTGCCGGCGATCAGCATCTCGGCACGGTGTTCCACCACGGAATCGATGCCCAGGGTGACGCAGGCTATTCGTTCTGTGTGCCTTCGATTGCCAATTTTTATCTCCGCTGGTGGTCGCCTGAAAAGCCGGGCGAGAATCGGCAGGAAGGTTCGCCAGAATATACCGGTGAGCACCTCGACGGGCTGGGCAATCGGGTGATCTGCTATGCAGCAGCCAATCCAGCGGTCGAGCATCCTCTTCCGGGCAAGGCGCTCAATACGTTTGCCGCCGGGTTCGGTGTGGTGGAGTTTGACAAAACGAACCGCACGATCACTTTCCATTGCTGGCCGCGAAATGTCGATGTACGTGATCCTGAAGCTGCGCAGTATGCCGACTGGCCGATCACAATTGACCAGCAGGATAATTTTGGCAAGAAACCGACAGCATTCCTACCGGAGATTATCGTAAAGGGCGCCATCGATCCGGTGGTGCAGGTGGTGGAAGAAAAAAGTGGCGAGATTCTCTATACGCTGAGGATCAAGGGGAATACTTTTCAGCCGTGGGTCTTCGCCCCTGGCCGCTACACGGTGCACGTTGGTGAAGGATCGCAGCGGCAAACGTTGCGTGGAATATCGGCCACAGCCCGCGGCGGGCGCAAACCGATCAAAATCGAATTATGAACGTTTGAGGCGGTTACTCCTGCCCTTTTTGCAAGGAGCAGGCCTGCATCTCGATTCACCCCAGTCAAAGCCGCCTATTTGTGGTCGTTCGCTTTTCTATTGAAACCAAGCAGACCACTCATCACAATGATAACTGCTATGGCCGTGACGGTTGCGATGCTCGTTGCGTACAAGAGAATGACGGTCAGAACCATCCCTGCCAAAATGCCGGCGCCAAAATGGGCGGTCATGAAGGAGTGGCCCCCGAGTGCATCGTGCAGTTGCGGCAGAAAAAAATGTTTC
>CAUZBD010000402.1:0-3320 GCA_963577795.1 Planctomycetota bacterium
TCCTCTTCGTGTACCTGGCATTTCTCAACGTGGGGCTGATCGCCTCGGCCGTCCTTCGCGGGTGGAATTTCCTCAAGCTCATCGCACTCTGTGCCACGGCGGTAATGTTCCTTGCGTGGATCGAGCGGGCGACAACAATACCCGCCTGGCCGCTGGAGTGGTTAGCGGTGCTGCATGCCGTGGTTTTCTTTTTAGGGGTGACGCTGCCGCCGATCGTGTGGCGGCAGAAAAGTCGCACGACCGATCTAATGACGCTCGTCGGTACAAGCACCGGCTACATGGCTTTAACGTGGTATTTGTTTCAAGCCTCAGCGGAAGCGTGGTTGGGGCTGGTGGCCGGTGGCTTGGCTCTGCTCCATGCGGTTCTTTTTGCCCTCACGCGGCAAAGGGTCACCGACCAGGATCGTCTGCCGAGGGTACATTTGGCCTTGGCCATTTTTTTTCTGACGTTGATCGCACCGCTGCAACTGGAAAACTTGGCTTATCTGCCGGTCGCATGGGCACTGGAGGGTGTGGTGCTGATGGGCATTGGCCTTTATTACCGCGACCGCCAGTTCCTGGTGAGTGCGGTGATCGTTTTTTTCCTCGCAGCTTACCGATTTGCGCTGCTCAGTGAGGTGAAATCGTTGCAGCTTTTGCTCGTGAGTCTGCTGATGCTTCTGGGGGGAAGTTTAGCCTGGTGGCTGCCGCGTCGCATGCCGAAAGCTGAAAGAGAAGGGCTCCGCCGGGTGCCGCCGAACAGTTGGGAGTCGATCACCGGCGGGATCGCCTTGGGATTGGGGAACATTTTTCTCCTGATCACGATCGCACACTATTACTCTCAGAGTGCTGAGCAAATCTTTTTTGGCCGCTGGAGTGGACGCATGGTACTGCTTCTCTGGACGCTCGATCTGTTGGTCGTCTGGATGCTCGGTCTCCTCTTCGATCGCCGTGCGGTTCGTATTTATGCGGCGCTGGCCGTCTGGCTACCGGTTTCGGTTTGTGCCTTGGTGGTCGATAACAGTCATCAAAATCCGTTTACTCCGGTTATCAATTTCCGCTTCGGCTCCCTGGCCTTCCTTGCGGCAGTCGCATTTGCGATTGCCACCGGCTATCGCCACTATTTTTTCCCTGCGGGTTGCGAGGAGCTTTTCCTTCGAAAGACCGAGCGGGTGATGCGGTATGTGCTGGGCGTTTATGGGTGCTTGGTTTTATTTGCGGCGCTCAACATGGATATCGCAAACTACTTTGACGTTTACTGGAGTCAGTGGTGGAAGGCGGAACTGGCGACCTATTCGATCGTGTGGATTCTGTTTGCCGTGGCGATTGTTGTCTGGGGATTCATCTCAAGAAGTCTGTTTTATCGCGTGCTGGGACTTTTAGCATTTGCGCCTATTCTGCTGAAAGTGTTTCTTGTTGACTTAAGCCAACTCGATCAGTTGACCCGCGTTCTCGCCACGTTTGCCTTAGGGATCGCACTTTTGAGCATCTCGTTTCTCTATCAGCGGATTGCCGTCCGCGTTTTGGAGTAGTACCACCCGATAGTCGACACCAAGCGACACCAAGCGACACCAAGCTGAGCCACACAAAACCGCGGAGCCCCACAGTGGTACAGGGGCTTTGGAAATAGTGTTTTGGGGGATGCTCTGCGGGGGGCACAAAAAAAGTACAAAAAAAATGCCCTTTTTCAATGCATTTGACGCATTCAATTGTGGTAGCCGGGAAGCTCTTCCGGCTCGAGGACAGAAAACAATCAGTAAGGGAGAGTAAAATGAGCATCATAGCCGACAACTCCTGGGATACCCGCGAAGGCTTTTCACTGCCTCACGCATCAAGTAAGACACACGTCGTCTCGGATTCCCGAGCGAATATTCTGGGAACCGAAGATCGCAAGACTCAGCGTTTTCCGGGTAATTCTGGTATGCCCGTGGAGGAAAGTGATTTTGTCGGCAAGCTCGAGGCGCTGGATGCCGCCTCTCCTTTAGATGCTGATGAGGCAACTCGCTGGAACCAGGTGCTCGGTATGTGGTTGCAGTGGAGTTCTGCCTACGAGGAGGTTGCAGGAAGAATGTTTGAGGAAGGCGAGGACGCCGAGAAGCTGGAAGCTCTGCTCGATGAAATCGATCAACTTCGATTAGACGCGGTCGAGTTGAGCGAGGGACTTCTCGAATATTGAGAACCCCTTAGGAGTCCGGTTCTTGCTGAGGCGAGCAAGGAACTAGCTCGCCGCCTGGACCGGAGGCCGTTTTGTCCGGTTTTTTATCCTTTGTTTTGTCCGGTTTCGTTGTCAGGTGGCAATACCCGTACGAAGGGATCACGCTTTTCTGAAGATAGCTGAAGATAGGGAGTTTCGTATGCATCAAACCAGTTGGCCCACCAATCAAAAGCCTGCGGACAGCCCGCATCGCAGGACAGACCACCTTTTCACGTCTGCGGAAGAACTCGCCGAACAGATTAAAGGCAAAATCAAGCGTGTGACGCAGGGTCGCGTGAAGAACCTGGATGTGTTTCTTACGGGGACACACGTTGTGCTCGAGGGATTTTGCTCCTCATTTCATCCCTTTCAGCTTGCCCAGCATGCGGCCATGGAAGCAACCGATGATCTGATGGTCGATAATCAAATTGACGTCGGCTCACATTAACGCTCGTTTGCATCAAGGCCACTGGATGCGTTCCGTTCGCGCAGCAGACCCGGCGTTATTTGAAACGCAGTGAGCGGACGATGCCATGAAGGTCTTTGTTGAGTTCCTTGGCGGATGCGTAGCGGTCTTCCGGTTCTCTTTCCAGACACCGCATCACAACCCGGACAATCTCAGGACTCAAATCGTCACGGTATTGCTCCGGAGAGGCAATCTCTCCGTTTTGCATCCGCTTGAGCAACGCGTAGCGCGACCCACTCGTATCGATCGGCGATTTTTTTGTGAGCAAACGATAAAGAATGAGTCCCAGGCTGTAGATATCGGTCGCCATGCCAATTTTCTGTTGTTCCCCGACAGCCTGTTCAGGGGCCATAAATTCGAGTGTACCGATGATATCGCCTTCCATGGTGATACTCGCCTCCTTCATCACTCCTTCCATGGCCTTCGCCAGTCCAAAATCGAGGACATAGGGATGTCCTTTCGGTGAGACGAGGATGTTGGATGGTTTTAAATCACGATGGATGATCGCCTTCGCGTGCGCGTGGGCCACCGCACTGCAGACGACAGAGAAGAGCCGGAGAATAGCCTCATCATGTAATTCTCGGTCACGGGCAAAAATATCGAGGCGTTTTCCTTTAATCAGTTGGAGCGTGTAATAGTAGATATCACCATCTTTTCCAGAATCGTAGATCGTCGCAATAT
>CAUZBD010000403.1:0-3320 GCA_963577795.1 Planctomycetota bacterium
CCCGACCCGCCATTAAAATCATTCGACCAAAGCGGGCGAGCAAGCCCACGTTGCGCTCCAAGTCGGGGTTGCGGGTCGTATCCCAAAAGAGATCGACCCCTTCGGGCGCTAAACCTCGAACCCGCTCTTCGAGATCTGTCTCGCGGTAGTCGATGACCAGTTCGGCTCCCCACTCCCGACAAGCGTCGCATTTCTCCTCGGTCCCTGCGGTGGCAATCACGCGCGCACCGCGGGCGCGCGCCATCTGGATCACCGTCGAGCCGACGCCACCACTTCCACCGTTGACCAGGACCGTTTCACCCGGTTGTAAGTCGGCCCGCAAAAACAATCCGAGATGCGTGGTGATGCCAACCAGGGCCTGCGCTGCCGCGGCTTCGTCGCTCACATCGTGTGGTGTTCGGAAAAGCCACTCCCCATCGACCGCTGCATATTCAGCAAAGGTTCCCTGGCGACCAAAAATTCCCTGATTCGATCCCCAGACACGATCGCCGACCGAAAAGGCAGTCACTCCCGCACCGAGTTCAACCACGGTTCCTGCGAGGTCACAGCCGACGATATAGGGAAAGGGAAGTGTGAAATAATTGGCGCCTGCGCGAATGTAGGTGTCGATCGGATTGACTGCGACAGCGCCCACGCGAATCAGTACCTGATTCGTTGCTGGGGAGGGAGTGGGTACTTCGTCGAAGATAAGGTGATCAGGTGGCCCAACTTCGCGAATAAAAGCGGCCTTCATCGTCGTCTCCACGGTGTTCGAATGGATGCGGTTCATGTCCAGAGTGTAACAAAAAAAGTGCAACAAAATAGGACGACCTTTATGGTAAAGAATCCCCTAAAATCACCGGAGACCCCTTGGGGTTTGGGAGTGCTTTGGGTGTCCTTTGGGTGTCGTTGTTCATTGCACACATGGTGGAGGGTCTCTAGCCTGCCGCACGTCGTTGCTCCCACAATCGAAAAAAAGAGGGTGGCGTTGGGTATCAAGCATGCTGCACCGGTTGGCCAACCGCAGCGGGTTCACCAACTTGCTGATCCAATCCTTCCGGCATATACGATGCCCGGGGATAAAATTCATTTGGCCGGTTGTATGCTGGAGGACGTTTCGGTCCTGCGTTGCGAAAAGGTCGGTGGCCAGGTTGCGCGAGATTGGATTCGCTTGCCCAGCGCGAGTGAATATTGCCCCGTTTCGTCCGCTCTGGCCGACGCCTTGGGGCACTCGAGGAAACGCCACCGCCGACAAGCGTAGCGATCGATACGGTTTCCGCTTAGATAGAGACCGTAACGGCGCCAAATGCGCCCGCGACCAGTAGAGACCGCGATGCAGCGATAGCGGGCGGGCCGTCTCAGATTATCTGGCGCAAGTACGCGCGAGGAAAGGTTCAGTTTACGATAGGCAAAGAAGTTGTCGACCCGATTTTTTCTCAATGGGCGCGTCTCCTTGAAGCACCCGCTTATCGTTGTACCGTCACCGGGACAGAAACCTACAAACTTGCTGCGATGAGTGATGCTCGAGTGATCGCTGCAGTGGCGATTGCCCGTTGCCGAATTAGCGGTCAGCGACTTCCACAAACAGAATTAGTTCGCTCTACGGTAACCGGCCAGCAAGTCGCCCGCGAGTTGGTGGTCCGTTGCCCGGTTTCCGGCGATTTCCTCATGGACACCGAAAGAGTGTGTTGTCGCGCGTGTCAGCAATGGGGCAGTCCTCGGATCGGACAATCCATAGTCAAACCTGCCAAGTGTGTCGGCACTTACAAACCGGTTGATGTGGAAGAGGCGCACGTGCTGCCGTTGCTGGATCGCTTTCCGGGGTTGGCGAACTGGAGATCGTTTCGCCTGGGCTTCTCCGAGGACGTGATGGTGCTGAATGCCTCGAAGGGCTGGCAGCGACGGCTCTTGGTCGTAGATCGCAAGACGCGGTGTTTGCGATCTGCTGCCGGAAATCCACGTTTTGGCGGGAGCTGTTCACCGATAGATGTGCAGCACTTGGACCAAAATATTTAGGATATGTGACGAGGTTTTTCCGAGCGTAGCGATAGCGCGATGCAGGTGATCCCCACGGCAATGCCCACCAGACCAATTGTCCATGCCGCGAAGGTGTACGTTCGCCGTGTCTTACGCATCGACTGCGTTTTTTTCGCAATGCCCACCATAAAGTCTGGGGCAGACTGATGGAATCGCCACAATTCTAACGTTTCCGTGGGGTTGAGGGTGCTTAGGCGACGATCGAGGTCGGCCACAACGCCTGCCTTTCCCGGTAACTGTCCCGCTGGCCGACCGGCGACGAGCGAAGCCGCAATACCGGACGCGAGGAGCACCACCGTAGCACCGAATGCGAATAGAATTCCTTGCCTCCGCGTCCATCGACGCGGACTAATCTGCTCGGCACCTTCGGTCCGTTCCGCATCTGGAAGTTGTGCAATTTCTCGCAGTGCAGGAACTTGGATTTGCTGGCCACAAGGGCACTGCAAAATACTGCCGGCCTGTGGGGTGTCTACGATGTGCGTTTGTCCACAGGCACAGAAGATCGTTTTTTTTTGTCCCATCAGATTCCCGTTTTATTGTCAAAATCAAGCGATGCCAGGCCGATTCGGTGCATCGTGCGGCGACCGAGCGGTTTCCCACCGACTCCGGGTTCCCGCTACGTCCCATGCTGGCATACACCGGAATGTGTAGCAACCAGCATGCCAAAAAACAGAAGAAATAGACAGTATTTGGGGGAGTTCGCGGTTGAAAAAGAGTTTACCGAAAGGCTGGACCCGACCAATTAACTGGCTTAGAATGAAGACGTGACTGAGAACAGCAAGAATTGGCTTCGTACGGTCTGGGTGAGTTGGGTGAAAGATTGCGAGGCCTCCCGCCAAATGTTCAGAGATTTTCCGCATCTGCTTACGCACGATTTGCCCCGGCAACGGGATGTATGTTTCGTGAGAATAAAATTTCAACCAAGGTGCCTAGCCGCCTTGAGCGTAATCTTTTAACAAATCAAGGAACCTAACGTACTGGGTACGAAACGGTGTTAAAATTAGAAGCACGCGCACCTGCCCGGGGGCCGTGCGAGATGGCAGTAATGCAAAGCGAGCGAATTGCGTGTGAGGGCGTCAGGGCCAGTCGTGGGGGACATAAAAGATTGTCGCCACGGTAAACCATTGAAAAATACGAGCGGATCTCACGCTGCACTATCCGTCACACCTTGGAAGTGACGGGGCGACTGGAAGGATGGACCCACCCTCAGGCAAAGAACAAAAAAACTCCGAGTGAGTTGGGAGATTAAACGGTGTACGACACACTCATCGATGAACTAAGACAAGATACCGGGGGTAACCCGG
>CAUZBD010000404.1:0-3316 GCA_963577795.1 Planctomycetota bacterium
CGACTCCGCCGACGGTTCTTGCTTGTCCGATTTTGATTTTTTCCGAAAAGGAAATTTTGGAAATTTCATATCTCTTCAATCTATCCGGAGGCGGGCAAACGAGTTTGATTCTTTTGAGCAGACAGATCCTCTTCTCCGGCAGAGGGGTCTATCTCAACGAGATAGGCAAACCCCCAGATCTCAACCAGAGTGCCTCTTCCGGGCATTTCAGTTGATTTTTCAACCGGCGTTTTCTTCGGCGGATCAGCCTCCCGGCTACCACGTCTTCCTCTCGAAGACCTACGTCTTCCTTCTGGTTTTTTCGTTGCGACGCCTTTCAACTCTGGGGCCTGCTGGAATCGAATCCCTTCAATAATCATCGGGATCGGCGAGTTTGCCAGGGATCGCAATAACGCCTCTAAAAAACGTATTCGCATCCGAACTTGGATACGAAAAGCAATAACGTCATAGCCGTCTAAAGCAACAGGTTTTCCAATAGTGGTACGGAGTTGTTGTGATTGAAAATTTGCCGGAGGGGTGATTTTCTTCCCCTTTTTCCCACCCGTTTTTTTTATCTCTTTGACAGAGAGATCTTCCTCCAACTTCCAATCCTCTTCATTAATATTTTCAGAAGCTTCTTGAAAAACAGCAGTATCCTTAATGGAATGGACCGGTAAATCAAATGGATCCTCCGCCCCCGCATTGGTCTGCTGGATGGCAACGACCAGGGCCTCATACACCCAAAGAATCTGCTGAAACATTTTGCAGTTATCTTCTGCCGCGATGGTTTTGTCATTTATGCTTTGTTTTAAGTCATTGTAGTCATCTTCATCCCAAAGAATGCCTGAATCATCAGGGTCGTCTGCTGCATCCAAAAGAGCTCTAAAGCGAACGATCTCTTCCTTGGCGGCGTCTTTATAATCCGCCACAGTAGCGTCGGTCCAACGATCCTCTTCGATTTCCGTCTTACTGTCAGCATGCAAGGTCTTTGGCCATATTTGTGCCGAGCGCTGCGCATCGAGAACATTTTTCCACGCTCGAGCACCATTTATTTTTAGTTCCTCAGTCAGCTCACGCCTTTTTTTGACCCATTTATCATTGGGAAAATTCTCACCGCCTCTACTTTTACTTTTACTTTTTAAATCAGCAAACTGTCGATTGATACTGCTTTTGTTCTTACTAAACGACTTCTCAATCTCTGCGGTACCCGTACTCCAGGCGTAGAACAGCACGACAATGGCCACAATCGCCAAAATCCAAAAATGGTATTGTCGAATTTTTAGTAGATAAGGCTTAAGCTTTTCCATGGCTTTGAATTTCTCTTCGTAGTAACCCTTCGAGGTCTATAGAGATGCATGACCGTAGTTATTTTAAGGTTAATGAGATCCTTCTGGCTGCCAGGCAAACTGAACAACAAACTGATATTGTGTGAGTAAACTTTTTTTATCGTTATCAAAGGGTGAAATCACTTTTTGTTCCTCAGTCCCAAATACCAAAGGATGACTGATGCCAAGTAAGGAGGTGCCACTTTCACTCACTTCACCATCGCTGCCCGGCAGCGCAATGTCGCGCTCCTGAAGATTATGAATTAAAGTTCGCTGAACAAATTGTTTCCCCGATCCATTGGTCGGTGAGTTATGAAAGTGGTAACCGCGTAATTGCACCACATAACCGGGACCCTTGGGAGTTGTACCTGGCGATCGACTTTTTTTGGGTGCCGGGAACTCCGTAACCCCTGCTTCGTCGATGGAGGTACCTAAGGGCGAGGCACGTTTTTGGTTCTTTTGTGGGCCGCCTTGTGTATTTTGGATGCGTAATGGTTCCAGGTTTTCTTCGAATCGTGCTTTGTTTGCCACAGAATACCACTTCGCTAAATTGGGGACTTTACGAACGCGAAAATCGGTGATCCAGACATCCATGCGATCGGACGTAGGGAGTTCTTGGTTTGCTGGTTTGTCGCTATCGATTGGAGTTTTAGAATTTGTCGCTTCACCTGTTCCCCCTTCCGCCTCAGTATCTACTTCTGGATCCCCCCGCCGCAACCTTTTTTGGGCCGTGTTTTCGGGTTGAATGACTGTTCGATTGCTTTCATCTGGAAGACATTGGTAAATGGCTTGACACAGATTGAGATAATCATTTCTGCGACCAAATATTGAGATCTTTTTTTCTAGCGCATCTTTTTGGGACCGGTATTCTTTTAAAGATTCGTCGTATTGACTTTGTAAGGCTTCGGCCTTTCTCACGACCGCCTTGGCCTTCTGAGTCGCGACTTGCCACTTGCTGTCAGACTCGATTTGCACTTGAGACCAACTCCACCAGAGAACGATGAAATTAATTAAACAAGCCATTCCTAAAAGTGCAGCGGTGGCGATCACCCATGGTTTTTTTCGGTTGATTGTCCTATCCCAAATAATTTCTTGCGGAACAAGATTCGTATCAATGGCTGCTTTAGAGAGCCCTTGGATTGCCAGTCCATAGGGGACAGCAAATGCTGACACATTGTCCCCGAATGCTGGTGATTGGGTAACCACCGAGGAAGTCAGGGATTTTATCTCGGTAAGATGCTCGACTTCAAACCCGAGATTCTTTTTGAGATAGCGTTCCAAACCGGGTAATTTCAACGAATTTCCAAGTGCGACAACGCGACTGATTTTGGCTTCTTTATCGAGGCTTTGAAAATAACCGATCGACCGCTGAATTTCCGTCAATAAGTCTTTAAATATCGGTCGCATTGCCTGATAGATTGCCTTAGGATCCTCAGCCCGTGTCGCATTGCGTTTGAGATGTTCAGCCTTGGCGTAAGTGAGTTGCAGTTCCTTGACCAGGGCTTTCGTAAAATGACTTCCTCCCAGCGGTATATTCCGCTGCCAGACTCGATAGCCATTGGTGATGACCAAATCAGTGGCTTCGGTGCCAATGGACAGCACGATGACCGATTCGGGTGGATCTTCTGGATTGTAGCCAGCCGTCCATAAAGCGGCGTCCATCTGATCGAAGGCCGCAAAATTGTAGATTGCCTCTGGCGTGAGTTGCACAATATCAATATCGATATCCGCTTCCTGATAGGGAGCAATCTCTTGAAAAACCTGATCACGCTTCATTGCAAAAAGGCCTATTTCGGCGTCCATTGCAAAGCCTTCTTCTTCGCTTCCCCCGAACATTCGCTGGTAATCCCAAATCACATCCTCTAAGTCGAAGGGGATTTGCTGATTTGCTTCATAGCGAACGATGTCGGGGATTTTTTTTACCTCGACAGGAGGCAGCGGTATGAATCGTGAAAGACCACTTTGACCGGAAACGGACACAGCGACTTTTGTGCCTCGGAGTTCGTTTCGCG
>CAUZBD010000405.1:0-3305 GCA_963577795.1 Planctomycetota bacterium
AAAGCTGGGGCAATCTTTGTGCGGTGACCAAATGTGAGGTCAAATCAAGTCGGGGATCAGACTTGCCCAGAGCTCGGCGTCCCATTAAATGGCCTCACGTTATTCCTCGTTAAGAAAGATCCCGATTGAAACTGCGGCATTCGATGGCTCGTGTCTAAGAATGCCGCCAGAGACGGCTAACTCGGGCTCATCTCACGGAGAGCTTCAGCAGGGAGGGGAATACCTCGAATGGAACCTTCTACGACGAGATTTTCACTCACAAATCCCATAAAGTCGCAGAATACAATTGCACCCCTGCGAACTCGCTTTTGCTGACATTGAATAACAAGACGATCCCCTGGTCGTACCGCACCACGAAAACGAACGCCATCCATCCCTCCAAAACCGACCATTTCGCAGCCAAGAATATCGTTCTTCTGCACGAAGTAGGAAGCGAGTTGAGCCGCTGCTTCACACATCAGCACACCCGGCATCAACGGGAGGCCCGGCATATGCCCTCGCACCCAGAAATCGTCTACGCTGGTATCAACGTAGCCCACAATCATCCGCTGTTCCATATCTTCGAAAACAACTGCAGTGAGTTGCTCAATTTCATAACGCTGAGGATTGCACTTGCGAATCGCTTCGAGATCCGCAATCACATGGTCCACGTCATACTTCGAAAATGGAATAAGCGGCTCTTTAGTTGCCACGTTAGGTTTTCACCCTTCTCCGCTTTGATTTGCGGGCCTTGCTGTTAGCAGGGCGTTTGCCATGATTCGCTTTTTTTACGATTCGTCCAGGTTTTGCCATTTCTAATCCTCTCTACGGGCTTTCTGGGAACTTCGCCCTCAGGGGAACTGGCCCTCCAATTCCTCTGACCGGCGACAGAACCTCTGTTGGGTCAACTTCACTTCCGAAGTCTCTCAATTCTAACAATCGCACGAATGGAGGAAAAGATCAGGCAAGACCGAAGACGTTCATTTTTACCGATCATCTCAAGTGAAATCGACAGTGCAGCCATTCTTTGAGACCGCCCTAGGTAGCTGGATACCGTGCATACGACCACGAATCGTAAAAAACTAGTTTTTCACGTTAGTCCATTCTCTCATCTGAATAACTTTGTCTGCAGCGGATCCACTGTCGATGGCCTCTGCAGCAATCGTTGCACACTCTTTTAGTGATAATGCTGGATCAGCGACCCAAAGTGCTGCAGCTGCATTGACAATCACAATGTCTCGATCTGGGCCCGTGTGTCCAGCCAAAACCTGGCGAATAGTGTGCGCACTTTCTTCAGCATTCTCAACCTGTAAAGATTCGAGGGAACTTTGGGAAGTTCCAAAATCACTCGGATCCCACTGCAAATCTGATACTTGCCCGTGTTCGATCATCAGTACATCGGTCTGGCCGTTCAGTGTCACCTCATCCAGCCCATCGCGTCCTGTGACGATCAATGCTCGCTTGGTACCCAATCCATTCAAGGCCTCTGCCAACAGCGGCCTTAATTCATGTTTTCCGACACCCAGCAGCTGATAGGGCGCCGATGCCGGATTGCAAAGTGGTCCCAAAAGATTAAAGAGCGTTGGCATTTCTAGTTGCTTCCGCACCGCAGCGACATGCTTCATTGCCGGATGAAGTTGCGGAGAAAAACAAAAGCATATGCCAACTTTTTCCAGGCACTGTTCGACAACTGTAATGGGAGGATCGACACAGATTCCTAAAGCAGCCAGCACATCGGCGGAGCCGGTCTTGCTTGTAATACTACGATTTCCGTGCTTGGCAACCGGTCGCCCACATCCGGCAACAACAAACGCCGCAGCCGTACTGATATTGAACGTTCCAGAACCATCGCCACCCGTGCCACAGGTATCAATGAGTCCCTCGAGCGAAGACTGAATCGGCGTCATATTCTTCCGCATCGCAGAAGCAGCACCAATCACTTCATCAACAGTTTCTCCCCGAGTATGCAATGCGGTAAGAAACACTGCTAGCTGACGATCGGACCAATCTCCCTGCATCATGCCATCGATTGCTTGACACATTTCTTCCCGAGTGAGATGTTCTCCAGATACAACTCTCCCCACAAGTCGATCAATCATGAATTCGCCTTTCTAAAAATCGGCCAATAAAATAATCATGTGGGTGTGACTCGACTGATTGTAATAGGAAGCGATCTTTAGGGAAGACACACGCTCCGTCGGGCCTCCTCTTGTGATCCTAGGCGCAGCCTCCTAAAATCACCTGCATTCGACAGTAACTCGTCCCTGTATTATTTATCGCGAGTTCGGAATGAATCCGAAGATCAGATGGCCAAGAAGGTAATTCTCGATGTCGATCCCCATGTCGATGCTGCCGTCGCGATTGCACTCGCTCTGTTTGATCCTGAATTGGAGGTTGTTGCGGTAACAGCCACAGCTGGCTGTGTTGCCGCATCGCAAGCGACGCGAAACGTACAAGCAATTATCGAACAGTTGGATCCACCACGCTTACCACGAATCGGTGTAGCATCGGATACAGATAGTGGCTATCTGGGTGACCTCCATCACCTCTATGGAAAAGATGGCCTTGCGGGTACCGAACTTGCGGTTTCTGAACTTCATCATCGCCATCCGGCGGATAAGGTTATCTGTGAAGAAATACGAAAAGCACCCGACGAGGTCGCGATCGTTGCTCTCGGACCCTTAACCAATTTAGCCCTGGCCCTGGCACGTGAGCCCGATCTAGAAGGCTTGATAGGAGAAATTTATATCCGTGGTGGCAGTCTCGTTGGGGGAGACGTTACCTCAGCTGCCGAATTCAATATCTACTGTAACCCCACGGCAGCACGTCATATTTTTCACTCAGCGACCACCAAAACGCTGATCCCCTTGGACGTCACGCAGCAGGTCGTCATGACATATGACCAACTTGATGAGATTTCGGATATTACGACTCAGTCTGGAAAACTTTTACGGACATTTCTTCCCTTCATCTTCCGCTCCTATCGAACTGTCTGGGGATTGGAAGGAATCCATCTGCCCAGTGCAGTAGCGCTCGCGGTCATTTTACATCCAGAACTTTTTGTACGAAAGTCGCTTTATGGAGATGTAGAGTCTTCTGGCGATCTGACTCTCGGTGCAACCATTTTTGATCGTCGCATTCATCCTGACAGTCAACCAAACATGGAAGTAATCACGGATATAGATGTGGTCGCTGCGATGGACTACATTCTCCGTGGACTTGCAAATGCCTCTTGAAGCATAGGTAGATGGTTCAGTTACTGAATGTCAACGACTATTCAGTTCTCGTTCGCCAACCGTAACGGTCAAGTCGACCATCTCACCATC
>CAUZBD010000406.1:0-3300 GCA_963577795.1 Planctomycetota bacterium
GCACCGGGCACTCTAAAAAACCGGCCATTCGTATCGCTCGTGCAGCGTCCCACAAACTCTCGCGGTAGGAGCGACCATCGCTTCCAGTAAACCCTCCCGCCCACAATAAATTGGAGACCTCAACTCCGGCCTCTCGAAGCAATTCGCTCGCTTTTTCCAAACCGTAATCATCTATTTTTTCACGCCAGACGCCAATCCCGCTGACTCCAAAGCGTGCGCAGCGGAGAACATCCTCCTCAAAGGTTGAGCGATACGTCGTTAATTGATTGATCGAAAGACGAAACACCCGTTGTCCTGATGAGCGGGTCGCAGAGGCAGCGTTCCAAGTCACACTCGCACAGTATGCCCGCCAATGGCCAAAGTGTAAACGCGATTTTGTCTCCGCTGCGTTGCCGACCCATGACTGGCAGGATACAGGGTGGCGACCAAGACCATGCCGCTCGCGACTGCTAGCAAGCCTACGGGGGCAGAAAAACACGGCGGAAAAACAGCGTAAAAAACACCGTCAAAACCTTCCCCTGCACGCCCCATAGCGACACTAGCATCTCCGGTAATGATTGCATCGGGTCGAGCTTCAACCGCTAATTTTGACCCGTTTTACCTTTCTTACTCAACTGGCATGACCCCTCTGACCGATACTACCGGCACGGTGAGAAGTCTAACCGCTAGTTACCTGTGGATTACGCGTCTTCGAAACGATCTATCCCAAGAGAACCGAATCATGCCACATCCTCGTGTCCGGGCGTTTTTTATTGGGGGGCTGCTGCTCTTGCTGCTGCCCGCCTCAATGAGCTACGCCCAGCGCTTTCAGCCCTTCGGACCGCTGGACTTCACCCAGGATTGGCAACCTTTTGCCCCTGCAGAAATCAGCTCGTATGGCGGCGGTATTGCTCCCAACACTGGCTTTTTCTTTTCCTACGATCAGATCCACCTGTGGGTCGACCGTCCGAAAACAGCGATGCAGCCGGGCAAACTGGACCGCACCACCGGATCGCGGATCGACTTCGGTTATATGTCGAAAAACAACAGTGGCTGGATCGGCGAATTCATGCGGATCAACGGACCGAATGTGTACGATGAGCCGAGCGATCGGCAACGGGATGTCATCACGATCAACCCCTCGGGAATCAACCCCCAGAGTGGGGAGCCCATCATTAATGTTCCGCCCGTCGCGACGCAACCCTATCCCAACGGCAAGGCCGAGAATGTGGGAAGTCTCACTAGCTTTGAGTTTTCCAAACTGTGGCGGTTCAAACCGCTGCATGGCCACGGAAAGGGCGGCAGCCACGTGGAAATGTTCCTCGGCGGTCGCTATGCAACGATCAAAGCGCAGGATTCCTACAACTACAATGCGGGGAATCCCCAAATGGACGCAATATTTGGGCCCGGCCCGTTCCCGCCCGCGGGACTCAATCCCAACTTTAATCCCGCAGCACACACCGTAGAAACATTGGCTCAACGCTACACCCCACTAGGCATCATGGCAGAAAATTCGATCTTTGGTCCGCAGCTCGGTCTCCGCTGGTTCCGCCAGCGCGGTCGCTGGACCATCTCGGCCGAGGGCCGTGGATTTTTTGCCGTGAATCGGCAAAAAATCACCGGCGGGTATCCCATTCAGGAAGCAATACCAATCGAAAGTCCATTACCGCCCACGGCGGGCTCTACCCTTGGGTATCCGCTGACTAATGGGAATGTGGGTTTGGTGGCTCCGTTGCCGACACAACCTAATGCCTTCCCCGTGACCGTAGCGGAGGTTCCCGACTCGCGGATGGTGCACACCTACAACGTGCATCAGTGGAAGTGGGCACCGGCCGGGGATGTGCGGGTCAACGCCACCTGGGAGATCACCAAATCGTTCGCCCTGGAGGCGGGCTGGGAATGGCTGTACTTCGCCAACGGTATTGCCCGAGGGAAAAGCGATGGGGCAGGGAACCTATTCACGGGTCTCGACAACCAGGACATGATGTTTACTGGCTGGACCGTGGGATTTGTGGTAAACCGCTAGGCGAGCGCGGCAATGGCCACTGCGCTGCCACTTCCAGTCAGTCAGTCAGCGGGTCGACTCTAGCCCACTTTTTGTTGTCGCAACTCCGTCAACTCTGCGTCGAGCCGATGACGCAGGGGACTCTCCGGACGCAACGAATCAATCAAATCTTCGGCCTGGTCGAAAATCTGATCGCTTAAATCCTGTCCATTAAAAAGTCCTGTCCAACTTCGCGCGATTTCTTGTTCGGTACGCAAGGGATAACCTCAAGGTGGGAGTGGTGGGGTGGGGTGGGGTGGGAACGACACTCTAGCTACAGACGGACAACTCAAAGTAAACGCACTCCTAGAAGTCTATCAAAACATCGTCACCGAGTGAACAGGTGTTGCCCCTCTGCGGGCTCTGTCGCATGCTCACTTGGGCTGTGGTGGGGCCTGCCCGGATGTATTACAACAGGGACTAGCGATGGCTCCCCAGAAAGGGGGTGAAGACCCTCTTTTTTTCCCTGCGGGTGAAACATGTCGACACTCCTGGCCAAGACACCGAACGCACACGCTGGCGTCTGCATTGCCCACGGTTTTGAGCGGCTTGAACTGAGCGGGCCCTTTTGGCACGCATTTGCCGCTTTCAAGACTTGCAGCCATGCCTTCCTGCTTGATAGCAGTGTCGCCTCTTCAGAATGTGGCCGCTATTCGTTCATGGGAAAGCAGCCGATTGCGGTCTTTCAGGCGCGCCGCTTGAACCCCCAAAGCCGTCCTTTTGACGCTGTCATGGAAGTCCACAGATTCGAGTCCGTGGGGGGCAAAAAATATGGCGATCCACCTCAGCGCGAGCGGATTTCTGGCGATGCCCTCGAAACGCTCCGGAACCTATTGGCCGAATACGCCGCCCCCTTCGGGGCGGAGGCAAAAAAACGATTTCCCTTCCTCGGCGGAGCGGTCGGCTTTTTTGGCTATGAGGCGGGCAGTTGGAATGGCCCGGATGGATCGATTAAGACGCAGTCCGAGTCAAGCATTCCTGATATCCACTTTGCCCTTTATGAGAGAGTACTTTGCCACGACCACGACTCCGGGGAAACCTATATTTCCGTTGTCGGCCGGGGCAGCACCGACCAAGCGGCCCGCGCGGCGAGCGAGCAGGCTATGGGGGCAATTCGAGAAAGCGTGACTGCCATCCATGGTAACGCACAACGCGGAAAAGCAGCACCCCAATCATTGCGGGCGTCGCCCGGGGTAAAAGAAACAACCACGCAGGAGTGCTGTTTTGACGAAGCCGGTTATTGCGATGCAGTCCAAACCGTACGCAAGCATATCGAG
>CAUZBD010000407.1:0-3298 GCA_963577795.1 Planctomycetota bacterium
CAGAGTAATATCGAGGTCGGTCAGTGGCTTTATGGGAAGTTGGCGACATCGATCAGCCCACAATCGGTCGTCTTGGAGATTCCAGACACACCGCCACGCGCTGTGAAGATTGCGGTGGGTCCCGATGCTTCCTGGTCGTTTGGTGGTACGGAGACGCGTGGCATTTATCGACTGCGGGCAGAAGCTCGAGCAGAAGAGGATGTGCCTGCCGATTCGCAATCGGGGGTCGTCGACGCATCAGATGCTACGGAGGATCGTGTCTACGCCGTGAATCTCGATACGCGTGAGAGCAATCTCAAAAGCCTTTCCCTCGCAGAACTTTCACCGGAGTGGCGGCGGTATGCCTCTGAACAAACAATCGCCACAGTTGGTTCCTCTCAGGATTTGGCCGAGCAACGCTTGGGCACCATTTTCCTCTGGCTGGTCTTGCTGTTATTGTTTTTAGAAATTTTCCTGGCCTGGTGGATGGGGAATCGATTTGCATGAAAAATCTACTTGCCAAGATATTGTGTTGGTTCATGGGCGTGGAAATTCCGTCCGGGGGGAAAGATCTGCAGTGGGAGTTGTCGGGTAGTTGGCAATGGAATCGGAGCCTCCTTTTCTATCTTTGTGTCTTCGCCATCCTGAGCGGCATTTATGTTATCGGCTTTTATTTTCGAGAGCGCAGTCGGGCAACGCACGGCATGCGAATTATTCTTGCTTTTACTCGATTATCGCTCATTGCTTTGGTGCTGTGCGTGTTGATTTTTCAATTGCAGATCCGATTTACGCGGATGCAACTTCCAGCCTTGGCAATCCTGCTTGATCGCTCAGCCAGTATGAGCGTCGTCGATGACTTCCGAGATCCAGAAGCGATCCAGTCGATCCAGGCAATCGGTTTGAATCCGGAGACGGCAGAGGTGAGTCGGTGGGATATCGCCCGTCAACTCCTCGGCCAAAGCCGGTTTGCTCGGCTTGCGAATAGCTACGATGTGCGGCTTTTTTCGATGGCTCACACAGTCCGGGAACTGAATGGAGAGGGGCAAGAGTCGCCACAAACGCAAAAACCGGGGCAGGTTTTTGTGATGGAAATGGAAAACCTTTTACCCAATGCTGAGTCGAGTCGCTTGGGCACCTCGCTGCAAAGCATTTTGTCGATGCTCCGCGGTCAGCGGGCGGCGGCTGTGATGATTCTCTCAGACGGGATTACGACCGAAGGGGTGGGATTGGCCGATGCAGCCGAAGCGGCGCGTTCGCAGGCGGTGCCCCTCTTTTTAGTCGGAATTGGAACAGACCAACGATCACGCAAACTGATTTTATCCGATTTAGTCGTCGACGAGATTGTCTTCGTGAACGACTATGTCGATTTCGATTTCAAAATGACACCGTATGGGCTTGAAGGAAAACCCATCGAGCTTGTCTTGCGCGAAGCAACTTCTGGCAGGGAACTCAGTCGTACGCAGGTTCTTGGTGGAAAAGACGGGATGGCAACGCGCTATACGTTGTCCGATCGTCCGACGAGGCTTGGGCAGCAGGAATATCGGATTGAGGCAGAATTGCCGGGAGAAAAACTTAAAGGAGCTCCACCGCAGCTAGCGCGCTCGATTGAAGTTAGGGATGATCCGATCAAGGTGTTGCTGGTACAAGATGCGCCGAGCTTCGAATTTAAATATCTGAAGCACTTGCTCGAACGGGATAAAACGATTGACCTGAGCGTGGTGCTTCAACAAGCCGATATCGAATACCCCGAGCAGGATCGCTTTGCGTTGCCCTTGTTTCCTGTGAGCCGAAAAAAGTTATTCCAGTACGATGTTATTATTATGGGAGATATTAATTTTGATCGAATGAGCCGTCGTGATTTGGAAAATATTGCCGCTTTCGTTGAACAGAAGGGGGGCGGTCTCCTTATTTCAAGTGGGAGAAATTTTCGTATCGCGGATTACTTAAAATCGCCGCTCAAAAAGCTTTTGCCCTTTGAGTCCTCCACGCGCACAAATGTCATGGCGGGGCCAAGTAAAATTACACCGACTCCGATTGGAATGAAGAGCCCACATATGCAACTTGGAGACACGGCAGGGGAGACAGAATTGCTGTGGCAAAGGTTGCCGGAGGTCTACGGCGTGAATGCCATTGGGGGACTCAAACCCACGGCGCGTGTGTTGGCTGAAACGGTTTCTTCAGTGCGTGGAGAAGATGGTAAGGCGACACCTGCCTTTGTCGTTCATTTTGTGCCGCCCGGAAAAGTGCTTTGGCATGCAACCGACGAGACCTACCGTTGGCGTTATCGCTTGGGAGATGCGCTTTACGCTCGGTATTGGATTCAAGCGATTCGCTATCTCAGTCGGGCAAAGCTGTTGGGCGAAAAAGGTGTTGAATTGACGACTGATAAACTGGAATACGATGGCGATCAAGCGGTGAAGCTCCAAGCCCGCTTTTTTGATGAACGCTTGATTCCCGAAGCGGATGATGGTGTGGCGGCTGTCATCGAAGGGAAGGGGAAACGAAAACGTGTGGTGTTGCGACGAAATCCGGACCGTCGCAGTATTTTTGAGGGGAGCGGAGGTCGACTTCCACCTGGAAGTTACGAAGCGGTCCTTTCGCAACCATCGCTTGGAAAAGACCCGCTGGCGGCCTCGTTCACCGTGGTCGCTCCGGTCGGGGAGATGACGCGAATTGAAATGGATCAATTGCAAATGCAGCAGGCGGCGCGTCGGTCACGAGGGAAATATCTTTCCATACAAAATATGGAAGAAGTGTTCGGGTCGCTGCCAGAAGGAGAGCGGGTTCCTGCAGCAACGCTGCCACCGATTCCGCTCTGGAACAATTGGCGGGTTTTTCTGCTCCTCTTCGGGCTGTTGCTCACCGAATGGTTGATGCGGAAGCGGTTGGGGATGCTGTAGCCTGCCGATCGATTGGCAGTCTTGGTATACTGCCGACCTCTTGTTTTATTTTCCCGCAGATTTGAATCAATTCGGGAGTCCGTATGGCACGCGAACCGGTCCTGCAAGGTGGCAGTCAGCCAACGGACGACGACCGCGACCGCGACCGCGACCTGCGCCCGCAGCACATGACCGATATGGTGGGGCAGCGGGATGTCTACGAGCGGATAGAAATTGCGGTCGATGCCGCGACCAAACGCGAAGAACCGCTAGGTCACATTCTTTTCGACGGGCCACCCGGTCTTGGGAAGACGACTTTTGCAACCTGTATTCCCCGCGATCTGGGTGTGAGCTTTCAGATCGCCAGCGGTGCGGTGCTTGCGTCGCCTAAAGACCTTGTTCCCTACCTCACCAATGTTGATGAAGGCTCGGTACTTTTT
>CAUZBD010000408.1:0-3298 GCA_963577795.1 Planctomycetota bacterium
TATCCGAGAGACCAACATTCACCCTTAAATTTAAAAATGTGTATTCTTCTATCAAACGGGGTGCGGCACCCGCCTCACGAGGCCAACTGTAGGCCGCATACCGGATAGGCAAGCCGGTTTCGTTGTCGAGGAAGACACGCACAAGATGAAAGTTTAAATTTTCTCTTTTCTCTGGGAAACCAACCTGTACACAACGGCAAAGTCTCCCTTCAATGCGCGCGTTTTCGATGATTCGAACCTGGCATTCGCGTCGCTCGCGATCGATCTGCATTGTCCGCTGTGCTTCTTCAATCAAACGTTCTATAATATTTTCGATGCCAATTTCAGTTACCGGATAGTGACGACCTCGCATTGCACGCTTGCTATTCGGTACCATCGAAATGGTGATGTCTTTAAGATGACTCTCACCCCCGTTTCTCGCTAAGAGCTTTCCATCGTTTTGATTATGAACGTAAAGTACTTCTCTTCCTTTGACTTTCGAAGGTGCTGCAAAATGCAAATAGACGCTGAAGGGTTTTGCTGCGGTAGAACCGTCTCTTTCTTGAAAGCGCAGCTTTATTTGGGCCAGATAAATATTACTGAGGCGTCCACGAATGCGTTCTCGCATGACTAGGTCACACGTGTAGTCCTTGACCTCGCGATCGATGCGTTCTGCTGTTTGATGTGCAATTTGCAGAGCCGCCTGCAGGGGATGATCGGCAAGCTGCTGTGTTCCCTCAGTAGGATCAACTTTTAAAACTTTTCGCGACTCTGGAAGCGATGGGCTGATGTCCCGTTCTTGCGCACTTACAGAAAAATAACTGCAATTGCAGATCGCAAGGAAAACCAACAGACTTTTCAGGAAGAAGTGACCGTGCGTTTCTAAACTTGGCATAACCCATCTCCGCACTCGTACCTTCGGAGGCCCCGAATGCGGCCCTTTTTCAGTGACCGGGACAACCCTTAAGAATCGCACGAATGAGAAGAATTTCCAAGGGAAAACTGGGGAAACACCCTTTAGAGTGGCAATTTCAGCGCACAACGCTATCAATTATAGCGGTTCGGAAAGTGTTAACACACGATTGAAATCGGCAACGCGACAATGCAAGCTTTTGCGCTATGGAATGAGTAACCCACTTACGTTTGCCAATCCAGCCCCACATCGAGCCAAGCCGCGGAATGTGTCAGAGCTCCAACACTGATTCGGTCGACACCCGTTTGCGCAAGTGTGGCAACTGTCTCGAGATTTACCCCTCCCGAAGCTTCAAGAATTACCTCAGGGTACGACGTATTGCGAAGCAACACAGCCTCGCGCAAAGTAGCGGGCATCATATTGTCAAGCAAAACGATATCCGGTTTCGTCGAGAGGATGCTGCGGAGCTGCGCGAGATCGTCCACCTCAACTTCTACAATCATCGTATCTGCATCTAGTTCAGGATGATCATCAATAAAGCGACGTGCTTTTTGATACGCTGCGGTGAGGGTCGATTCAGCATCGTGCTCGGCATGACGCATTACAAAAGCCAAATGATTATCTTTAATAAGAATGGCATCGAATAAACCAGTTCGATGATTACGACCACCACCACAGCGAACGGCATACTTTTCTAATCTTCGCCACGCGGGAGTTGTTTTTCGAGTATCGTAAATTTCTGCTTTCGTGCCCGCAACGCGATCCACAAATGCCCGTGTCAGAGTTGCTATCCCCGACAGGTGTCCTAGAAAATTCAAAATAATGCGTTCACTGGTTAAAATATCGCGTGTCGAACCTTCTAGACGTGCCACCGACTGCCCTGCCTTCACTATCGCACCATCCTCCACGTGCGCCACCCAACGGACCTGTGTGTCCATTTCGCAGAGAACTGTTTCAGCAGCTGCGAGTCCCGCCACGACTCCATCTGTCCGCACGACCACTTCGGCTGTACCTTTACTGCCAGCAGGAATCAGACTGACAGTGGTCCAATCCTGTCCGCGATCAAGATCCTCACGGACCGCAAGCCGCACGATTTGGCGACAGTCATCGTCCAGCGGGGAACCCCAATCATGTTGTTGGAATTCGTGTTGCATCATCACCCCATGATACCAACTTCTGTGTTTTGTTTTTTAGGTCAATCCGAACCAAGAAGACCGGTCTGACACAATAAGAATTCTGCCTGCGACTTGGTGGGCGGGGTCCGATTGGGTAATAATGGTAGATTACGTCCCACACAAACCCGCCAAACGCATCTCTTTGCACCACTTTTATGCCTTTTGAATTGGTCAGTCCGTTCCAACCAGCAGGAGACCAGCCTGCTGCGATCGACGCGTTAGTGCGTGGGCTTCAGAGTGGATCACGTGATCAGGTCCTTATGGGAGTTACCGGATCTGGAAAAACTTTCACCATGGCCAATGTCATCCAGGAAGTTCAGCGACCCACCCTGGTTTTAAGTCACAACAAGACGCTCGCTGCACAATTGTATTCCGAGTTCAAAGAGTTCTTCCCGAATAATGCCGTTCATTATTTCGTCAGCTATTACGATTACTACCAGCCCGAAGCCTATATTCCGCAACGCGATATTTACATTGAAAAAGATGCCTCCATCAATCAGCAAATTGATCGCATGAGGCTTGCTGCTACCAGCGGCCTTGTAAGCCGTAGCGATGTCATCGTCGTAGCGAGCGTCTCATGCATCTATGGATTGGGGTCGCCCGATGACTACCGCGAGATGATGGTTCACCTGACGCAAGGGGATATTATTGATCGGGACGAAGTTCTTTCAAAGTTTGTCTCGATTCAATACGAACGGAACGACATTGATTTTTCTTCCGGGAAGTTTCGAGTACGTGGTGATTGCGTTGAAATCTGGCCATCTTACGAAGAATTCGCCTACCGTATCGAATTCTGGGGCGACGACATTGAACAACTCTCTCTCATCAATCCGACAAGTGGAGAAGTGATTTCCAGTGAAAAAGAACTCTATATCTATCCTTGCAAACACTTTGTCCTCCCTCGGGAACGCATTGCCGGCGCCATCCAGGAGATCAAGGATGAACTTGAGGAGCGACTCGACCAATTAAAGGGTAACGGGAAATTACTGGAAGCCCAACGACTTGCGGCCCGCACCCGGTTCGATATTGAAATGCTTCAAGAAGTTGGCTACTGCCCGGGAATCGAGAATTACAGTCGCCCGCTGAGTGGTCGGGCTACCGGATCCACACCAGACACACTGTTTGACTTTTTCCCTGACGATTACCTACTGTTTGTCGACGAATCGCACGCGACCATTCCGCAAGTGCGAGCCATGCATGCTGGTGACAACAGTCGCAAAACTACTTTAGT
>CAUZBD010000409.1:0-3297 GCA_963577795.1 Planctomycetota bacterium
AACAGATTCGACATCAACATAAACCGCAAGAAACCCATTTTTAGATAGTATTTACGGAATACTGTGATTGCTAATAGTGGTGGCAATAAAACCAAATACCCCAAGACTAAAACAATACCGAGCCACTCCCTCTGAACGATATAAAACAACTGCATAACGAACCCACTTCCAGTAGGCGCCTTCGGCATTGCCATGTTCATCCCGGAAATCCAAAAGTACTGCGACAAGTCCACATTATTCAAAGCTTCCACTTTGTGAACGTCCCAGAACTCGTACGGGCCAAAAATATTCCAGTTGGGTCCGCGCAAGAAAGTGCCCAGCACGATCAAGACCACCCAGAGCAGGAGAAATCCGAACTGGAACGTGAGGTAACTGAACTTTCGCTCAACAATTGTGTAGTAGCCACATCCCTTTGGATTGAAATCCAGATACGGAATGGCCATCAGGCCCACCACAATCAGGCTGGGCATCACAACGCCGGCCATCCATGGATCGAAGTAGACGAGCATCTCCTGAAGACCGAGAAAATACCAAGGGGCTTTGGAAGGATTGGGAGTCATCACGCTGCTGGCTGGTTCTTCGAGCGGAGCCTGTAAACCGATACCCCAGAGCAACAAAAAGGCGGTCAGTGCAACCATGCAGATGAGTTCTGTATAGACCAGGTCGGGCCAGACCAGAACCTTTTCATTCCCTGCATGCTCTAGGGTCGGTTCTCCTCGGGCAATGCGGTCATCGTTTTGGACCGCTCGCGATGTGGCCAACCACGTGAAAAAACCGAGCAGAAATATAAGGCCGACAATCGGCACGTTATCCGGTTTAGCGGCAATCGCATAAAAATTATAGTCGGTCATCGAAAGACCAAACGCTAAGAGGGAAAGATTCAACATGGCCCAGGCCACCGGACCACGAACGAAAAAGCGGCGGCCGAGATAAAGAACGAGGAGCAGGACCAACGAACCGACGCTATAGACCACCGCACCTGTCGACCCACCCAGCGCCGAATTCACTAGCGAGCGAATTGACTCGGGCATCGTTGGCATCCAGTCGGCATCCCCGCTGAGCGCCATCGGCGCCAGATAACCGATATAAAACAGGCCCACCAAAAGCCACAGGATCGCCTGTCCCACTGCGTGGCGCGTGCGCCACAGCCAGTAGGCGGCGGCCATATTCATGGCCGCAAGCATCACGTAATACCATCCCAGAAAGGCGCTAATGCTCTCGAGAAAAACCTGATTATTGCCGTGCATAAATAACCTTGATTATCAGAGGGGCCCGCTGATACCCCCGTCTTTCCGAACCCGCCAGAAGTGGATCGCCATCAAAAAGGCCGCCGCTAGCGGAATCGCAATACAGTGCAATACATAAAACCGGTTGAGGGTCTCTTCTCCCACAAATCGTGCTCCGAGCAAACCAAATCGCGCGTCACTCCCACTGGTAATCATGTCGATTCCACCAAGGGTCAATAATTGTTGACCCGGACCCTCGTAACCGAGAATAGGTGTTGCTCTGGCCATATTCGAACCGACCGTAATCGCCCAAATCGCCAATTGATCCCACGGCAACAGATAACCGGTAAACGAAAGTAACAGCGTGAGTAGCAGGAGAACCACACCAATCACCCAATTGAATTCGCGTGGTGGTTTATAGCTGCCGGTGAGAAACACCCGATACATGTGCAACCAGACCGTAATGACCATCGCATGCGCCGCCCAGCGATGCAGCTCGCGTAGAATTCCGAGACTCGTCACGTCACGCAAAGAAAGAATGTCGTTGTAAGCCCATTCCAAGGTGGGCCGGTAATAAAACATCAACAGGACGCCGGTAACGGTCTCAACGAGAAACAGAAAAAAAGTCACGCCTCCCATGCACCAGGTGTAACTGAGGGCGATTCCTTGCCTTTTAATGGAGACCGGATGGAGATGCAAAAAGAAATTTGTGAGCATCACCACGATCCGGTTCCGCCGATCCACCGGCGCCGGATGCCGAAAGATACTTTTCCAGATCTGTGATTCGCGAATCACATCACTCAAAGATTGCTTTTGACCATTTGCCATAGACGCGTAATCAACCTTATTTAAACCGGCACAAACGAGGCAGGGTCTTGCCACTGCCCCATTTCTTCTTGAAATTTCCTGCTCTTATCCACCTCGATCTGTCCATCGCTGGCCACACGGATCGCATACCGCTCTAAAGGCCGCGGCGCGGGTCCCTCAAAATTGATTCCCTCTTTATAGAAACCGCTCCCGTGGCATGGACACTTGAACTTCTGTTCCGAATCCAGCCAGTTGGGTGTACAGCCAAGATGTGTACATACGGTCGAAAGTGCGAAAATACAGGGTTCGCCTTGATAATCAGCGTTGACGAGCCAGATGCCAAACTGAGCCTTGAATTTTGTCTCCACCTGACCCGGTGCAAAATCGTCGGGGGGGCCCACTTTGAATTGACTTGGGGGTTCGGTCAGGACATTGGGAAACATGAATCTTGCCAGAGCCAACGTCCAGACAACGGTCGTCGTTCCGAGCAGCGTCATTCCGGTCGCGAACGAGGACCCAAAAATCGCAGAGAGAAATACAAACTGCCGCCGTTCCTCTACCTGCTCCTGAGGTGGGCGAACCGCGTAAGCCGGTCGCTCCGGCATCGCCGGTGCCGTTGGCTTGGTGGACGCGGATGAAGCCGGACGCTTTCTTTGCAGCAGTTCAGGCGCCTCTGCTTTACTTACCGGACCCCGCTTTGCATCTCCGCGGGCTGCCGCGAGGACACTCGCCGTATCCATTCGCTCGGCGGGCAGACTTGGCTTCTCCGCTGCCTTGCTTGGAGCGGGCGGCTTTTTGGCTGCAGTCGGTTTTGCTGCCTTTGGCTTGGGCGACTCGGCCTCGCCCCCCGCTTGTGCCTGCCCGCCCTTGGTTTCACCGCGGGCCATCGCAAGCATTTCTGCAACGCTCAGCTGCTCGCCCGACGTCGACTTTGCCGTCGACTTGCCGGCTGAAGCGGACGGTGTCCCGGTCGATGGTGTCTCGGTCGTCGCCTCCGGTGCAGACTCCACAGCGGGCGGACTGGTCGACGCAGGTTCGCCCGCCGAAGATGCGTCCGATCCCGCATCTCCG
Organism: Planctomycetota bacterium; assembly: GCA_963577795.1. Taxonomy (GTDB): domain Bacteria; phylum Planctomycetota; class Planctomycetia; order Pirellulales; family UBA7805; genus UBA7805. The sequence goes on from CAUZBD010000409.1 coordinate 3,105, forward strand.
CCGCCATCCATCTTCCGCGCCGCAGCCAAAATCTCAGCCACGGACAACTTCTTTTTTTCAGCCATCTTTGCACTACCTGCGATTACACAACCTACAGGGTGGCAACATGTTGCAATTCCCCGCAAGCACGGCTGCCTAGTTTGTGAGATTTTTCACAAACTCCAAAAAAAATTATCCCCTGCGGGCTCTCATT
>CAUZBD010000410.1:0-3294 GCA_963577795.1 Planctomycetota bacterium
CGGGCAGTGCCGCACAGGGCCTTTCTGGGACTCCAATCTTCGTTCCCCCGAAGCCTGGGAATCGACCTGTGGGCATTGTCCCGGGGCCAGGTGTGTCCCGCTCGAGGAGATTGAACGGCAGCGGCGGGTCCTCTCGATTTGACCCCCACCGGTACGGGTGGACCATCGGCGAGCGTAGACGGACCGTCTCGATGTGAAAATGGCTAAAGTTTACGGGCTGCAGAAACGATAACGGTTATGAGGCCTTCGGTGCCAGAACACCATTTGTCGATTAACTGTTCCCCTTGAAGGGTTTAGGAAAAAAGGGCTTGGTTATGGGAAAGGGAAACGTGTAACTTAGCGTGGTGAAATGGTTTAAGTTTTTTCCCCAGGGATGGGGATCGCGGTTTCACAAGCGTTTACAGGAGGATTAATCTTGACACTAGTGCTTACTGCATCTAGACTTGGCACCTGGAAGAGGGTTCACCGGAGGTCCCCGCGGCACGTCGGAGGATGGGAGAACTGTATTGTGACCAAGAAAGAGATCGTCAAGACAATTTCTGATGAGATTGGGCTCACTCAGCTCAAGACGAAGGAAATCGTCCAAAAGACGTTTGATGCGATCGTTGATACCCTGGTTGAAGATACCAAGGCCAACTTAAGTAAAGGTGGCGCCGGGGCTTTAGGACGCATCGAACTTCGTAATTTTGGTGTGTTTGAGGTCAAGCGACGGGCCGCCCGTAAGGCGCGCAACCCGCGTACAGGCGAGAAGGTTTTTGTCGGAGAAAAGTTCGTCGTCACCTTCAAGCCCGGCAAAGAGATGGAAGAAAGGGTTCGCAATCTGGAGAGTGCTCCGGAACCGCCAGCCAGTTCACCGCCTCCGTCTCCCGCGTCACCAAGCTTCCCGCAGCAGTCCCCCGGCGGATACGGGGGGTGAGAGGGCATAACGAGGCCCCTCGAGCGTTAAAAACATGAATCGAGTGCAGTGACCCAAGGAAGGCTAAACTGTTTCTGCTGCTGGACGACAGGCAACGGATATTGACCGACCCTGGACCAAACGCAGGATTTCAATACGTTTTTTTGTTTTTCATCATGGAGGATGACTTGCATGCGCCGTTTGCTCTTAAGCATGGTGCTCCTGATCAGTCTGGCGATGGGAAGTGGCTGCTTTTTGCCCATCTACTCGGGTGATCCGGCACGCCGTACCAAACAGCTGATCTACACTTCTGAAGATCTTCGGAACTTCGTGGAGGAGTGGGAGCGATTTTGGTTTATTGACCAGCCAAGCCATCTCACGCCTTACAACACGCACGGCGGCATCATCTAAGATCTTTTAGTTGCTGCTTTGTGCGTCTGGTGTCTGGTTCTACCGAAAGGTACATTGGCCTCATTGAGGCAAATGTTTCCAGCGCCGCTGTTGCGCGGATCGCTCTTCCTTAACCGGTAGCATGGTATTCGGTGTCGGCTTCCTCTCATCCAAACTGTGAACTTGCAGTGCGACTCGGTCGCCTGACGGTGCCCAATCCGATTCTCGTAGCCTCCGGCACGTTCGGGTACGGGCGGGAAATGGAGAGCTTTTCCCAACTGGCCCACTTAGGCGGCATCATTCCGAAGACGGTGACCCTGGAACCGCGCAAAGGAAATCATCCCTGGCGGACCGTCGAAACAGCAGCCGGAATGCTCAATTCCATCGGGTTGGATAACGATGGGCTCGAAGCGTTTATCGAGCATCATCTGCCCTATCTCAGCAGTTTGGGAGCGCCTGTGATTGTGAGCATTGCCGGACGCACCGCGGACGAGTTTGTGACGATGGCTGCACGTCTGGCAGAGGCGGAGGGTGTCGCGGCGATTGAATTGAATATTTCCTGTCCGAATGTCAGCGGCGGAGTCGATCTGGGAACCGATCCAGCCGCCTGCGAGCACGTGGTCGCAGGGACACGGAAGGTGTGTGCTCTTCCGGTCATTGCCAAGCTCACCCCGAACGTGACCGACATTCGCACGATTGCCAAAGCGGCCGAAGCGGGCGGGGCCGATGCGATTTCAGCGATCAATACCTGCCTCGGCATGGTTGTCGATTGGCGAGGTCCGCGGCCGATGCTCGGGAACGTGTTGGGAGGGCTCAGCGGACCGGCGATCAAGCCGATTGCTTTGAGGGCGGTCTACCAGATTGCCAATTCGGTCAAAACACCCGTGATCGGAATTGGTGGGATTGCCACGATCGATGATGTGATGGAATTTCTTGTCACCGGAGCAACCGCCGTACAGATCGGCACCGCAAACTTTTATAATCCGGGAGCAACCGACAGCATTCTCTCTGCCCTCCCGGATGCAGTGGCGGAGACCGGAAAACAAAATGTAGCCGAAGTTATCGGCACGCTCAAAGTAGATACTCCATAAACGAAGTCTGAGGAACCGTCCGATGCGCGTACTCTCTGGTATTCAGCCCACCGGCCGCTTTCACTGGGGAAACTATTTTGGAGCAATTCATCAGTACATCCAGTTGCAACACGAAGATGCAGCGTTTTATTTTATTGCGAATTTGCATGCCCTGACGACCGTTCGCGAACCGGAGGTCTTGCAACACTACACACAGGATGCGGCCATCGATCTGTTGGCACTGGGCCTCGACCCCGACCATGCGGTTCTGTTTATGCAGTCGGATATTCCTGAGGTGTCCGAGTTAACCTGGCTGCTGTTGACCGGCACGCCGATGGGACTTTTGGAGCGATGTCACGCCTATAAGGATAAAAAAGCCCGTGGTCTTTCCGCCGATGCCGGGTTGTTCAACTATCCGGTACTCATGGCGGCCGACATCCTGGCGTACGATTCGGATACGGTTCCGGTCGGTGCCGATCAACTTCAGCATATCGAGGTCTGCCGCGATCTAGCGGTCAGTTTCAATCACCACTACGGCGATGTTTTTCAGATGCCCAAGGCAAAGATTCTGGATGCCTCGGCCAAGGTTCCCGGCGTCGATGGCGAAAAAATGTCCAAGAGCTACAACAATACGTTGGAACTATTTGAAGATCCCAAAGCGCAGCGGAAAAAGATCATGCGGATTACGACTGATTCTCGGCCGATGGAGGAACCGAAAGAGCCAGAAAGCGATCATCTCTATCAACTTTTTTCGCTCGTGGCCAGCGATGCTGAGCGCGAAGAAATGGCGGCACTTTATCGTCAGGGCGGATTCGGTTACGGCGAAGTAAAAAAAGCGCTGGCCGATGCCGCTGAAAGTTACTTTGCCCAGGCTCGCGCTTGCCGCGAAGAATGGGCCGCTGCGCCCGATCGCGTCGAGCAGGTTTTAGGTGATGGGGC
>CAUZBD010000411.1:0-3289 GCA_963577795.1 Planctomycetota bacterium
GAAAATAATCAGGATGCCCTTCATCCCGTAGTAGCTGAAGCGCTCTGCGGCTTCGTTGCCGATGATATAGGGAATTCCACCCGGAATTTTGGTGGTCGGTTCCGGGGCGGTGCGATATTGAGCAGTGGCAGTCATGACGTTTCTCCGACACTCCCTATCGTGTTGTTCTCGTTGCTTTGAGGAAATGGCTGACTTTTTCGATTTGCCCTCGCAGTATCCCAGACGCAGTATCGCTACGGCAAGCACCCCATACTGGTCTCTTCTCCTGTCGCTCGCTGAAAGTAGGCTGAATTACCGTTGGCGCTACTCGCCCATGAGCAGGGGAAAAGGTGTAAAGCAGAAAATGGGAATCAGCAGAGAAGCGAGTCCTAAGGTATATCTCCAGGGGCCCAGTTTGACACGGTCGTCCGCGGTCGGCGGGTGATCGGCACCCATCAGGAGGACGAGTATCAGCATGAGGGTCCAATTGTATGATTCAGTCCAGACAATAAAGACCATGGCTAAAATGACAAACCCGCGGGCAACCCAACTCGCGTAGCGGCCGAAAAGCGTATACGAAACATGGCCGCCATCAAGTTGACTCACCGGAAGCATATTGAGTCCCGTAACAAGCATGCCTACCCAAGCGGCCATGTAGATGGGATTGACCACAAACGTAAAGGGTTTTTTAAGTGCGGTGGGATCGTTGTGTTTTTCTGCATACTCTTTTTTAACTTCTTCTAAATCATGCAACAGAGGAATCAGTAGTTTCACCAGCAGGGGGTCGCCGTATCCACGCGCCTGGGGCCGCTCGGGGGTCGGTTCGGCAACACTGAGCCCGTAGAGCAGAAGTGGAATTGTTAAGACAAGTCCTGCCAGTGGACCGGCGATGCCAATATCGAAAACCTCTTTGCGGTTTGCCCGATTCGGATTCATGCCGATCACCGCGCCCATGGTTCCAGTAACCATAAAAGGCACCGGGATAAAGAACGGGAGGCTCGCAGGAATTTTATAGCGGAGCGTCATCAGGAAATGGCCCATTTCATGCAGAAGTAAGATGGCCATCACCCAACCCATATACAGAACACCGGTTTTCCAGTTGTATTGCAACCCATCACGCCAGCTCGCCCAAACGATGGCTCGCTTTCTGGCAGTTTCGGTTTTTCCCTCAAGATTCGTATAGGAATCACCAGGTTGCACTTCAATTCGAACTGGATTTCCGAAGAATGGGGTTTCCCAAGCATTCCAGTGATAACAACCTGCGGAAAAAGTTGTAAAGCACGTTGCTAGAAAGAGCAGGACGGGTAAGAGTATCCGTCGCCTCCGCGGGGCGAAGGATCGAGTCGGATTTTGATTTTGATTTCCAGAAGCGATAAGTTCAGCGCGAACAATCTCGATCGGGTTTTCTTGTGGCGTTTTCATTGGCTCCAAGATACCAAATGGACGCGCTTCGTCTACTCAGCAGGAGAGGGCGTGAGTAATTTGTACTCGCCACAGCTCCAGCGAGTGATATCGGTCTTGTAGTATTTTGAAAATCGACTTTCTCGTGGTCCGCCCGGAAGATTCGTCCAGGCCTCGTCGATGCTCAGATCGGTGATAAAATGATAGCTCGGTGCAAAGGTGGATTCACGTTTGGCCGATCGCAGGAGATGCCCCTGGAAGGGGGTCGCAAAATTCCCCTGCATGGAAAACTCGCCGGTATGAAAGCCGAGTAATCTGCCTGCGCGATGGCCCTCAAAGAAGCGGTTGGTGAACCGAAAAGCGTTGACTGCTGACCAGGGTTGATCATCTTTTTCGCGTAACGCTTCGCAGGCCTTGCGAATCATAGATGCCTTGTCGCGTTGCTGCCACCAGGTGGATGAATCTTTTTGAAGTAAAGCATCAATCGCGGTGATGACCATGGTCGAATAGCCGATTCGGCTGGCGAGATAAAACATCCGCCGCCAACCGATACCACCCTGCTCCCTGCTTGACTGACCAAAAATTTCTAAAAGAATATTCCGATAAAGCCGCTGAAAGAGTGATGCCTCGTGGCTATCGGCCGTATATTGGCACGACCAATTTGCGAGCCGGTCTTTAACATCACCCTCGGGTAAATGGGGTAAAAATATTTTTAACAGATCGCGCGCCTGTAAACTGACTACATCGTATTGCAGATCCTTACAATCATTGATTGTCGCTTGGGGTAGTTCGTGAAGACGGTCGCAGATGCGTCGGTAGCGGTAGTCCGGTAAAAACAGCGTATTGATGATCGGCCCGTCCGGGCGGTTGACGCTTTCATTCGCTGCCACCACAAAACCTTCAGGGGGATCATAGGAGGAGGGGAGTTTTTCGGAAGGAATCCAACCACGCCAGTGGTTTTCCTTAAGCCAACCAGGGGCTGGCACCAGACCGCTTTGCCCTGAACGGCGGCGAGGTATCCAACCGCTCGCTTGGCTTCCAATATGTCCTTCGCGGTCGGCAAAGATCCAGTGAAGCGTAGGATGTGGTGTTGCGCGAACAGCATACATTGCCGCTCGCACATTGCTGCATTCAAGTAACCTTAGCCATGACGCGATCGATTGCCCCGAACCCTCCTTAGACCCCGCCCAAGCGAGTGAAAGATAAAGACCCGAGCCACTCTTTTCTGGATCGCATTCAAGTGTTCCCAGTTCGTTGTAATAAATAGGGATTTCAAGAGGTAAATTATCTTTTCGGTTGATGGATTCTTGCCGGACAGAAAAGTCGAGCCAGTTATTTCCCCGTCTATATTGCCAGCCGTTGACTCCGCCCGGACGACAATCCTCAATAAAATAATCGCTTGTGTCTCCCTTGAGGTAGGTGACGGACCAGGCAATGGCTTGTGTACGACCAACCCCAAACAGGGGACAGCCAGGAAGCGTTGCGCCCATGACATAATGCTGCTTCCATTTTAAAACAGCTTCATACCAGATGGCTGGAAGCCGATTGACTTCGAGATGTGGATCCCCTGCCAGCAGAGGGGCACCACTGCCACTGCGTTCAGGGGCAACAGCCCAAGCATTACTGCCGGCAAGTCGGGGAAGATCGGCGATGAGTTCGAGGGCTTCATCGGAAAGTCGATGTGCCATTTTTATTTTATGGAGAAGGTTAAAATCGACATTATCAAGATGTGGAGTAAAGAGTTCCTTAAGCCGTTCCTTGTCGATTCCTAATTGAACGAGTTCCAGGAGGAGCCGTTCGCTTTGTTGTTGCCCCACGGCCAAGCCACCAAAACTAAGTAAATTTCCGATAAGAAGAACTGATTCCTGTGTCCAGGGCTGGGGATCAAAACCAGTTGCCCACATCGGCA
>CAUZBD010000412.1:0-3283 GCA_963577795.1 Planctomycetota bacterium
CGATCTCAACGTCATCGATACTGGCTTGACGCGTGGACAGCAGATCGGTGTGCAATGTCTGGGCGTACTGTGCTGCTTTTTATGGGCATTCTGTTTCGTCTCTGTCCTCTTGCGTCTGCTCAACCGCGTTTATCCGTTCCGGGTCACGGCCGAAGTTGAACACATAGGACTGAATATTTCTGAACATGGTGCCACCACCGAAATTCTCAGCCTATTCCATGCGATGGACCGCCAAGCGAAGTCGGGCGATATGAGTATTCGCGTGCCAGTCGAACCCTTTACAGAAGTTGGGCAAATTGCAGATCGTTACAACATTGTGATGGGGAAGCTTGATGAATCAACGCAAGAATTAAAAACGACACACTCGCGCATGAAACGGGATCTCGAATCGGCAGCGGTGGTTCAGAAGGCACTTTTGCCACAAAAAATTCCCGATGTGCGTACGGCCCGATTTGCATGGCAGTATCGACCCTGCGATGAATTGGCAGGTGACATCCTCAATATATTTCAACTCGATAAAAAACACGTTGGTCTTTATGTCGCCGATGTGAGTGGCCATGGTGTGGCCGCTGCGTTGCTGTCTGTCGCTGTCAGTCGGACCATGAATCCCCAACCTTCGTTATCCTCGCTCCTGGTGCAACCAGGAGACGGCACTTCTCCCATGCGTATTGTCCCGCCTCGTGAAGTTGCACAAGAATTGAATCGACGATTTCCTATGGATGAATCAGCGGGCAGGTATTTTACGCTGCTCTATGGCGTGCTTGATATCGAAAGCAATGAATTCCGCTACATTTCTGCGGGTCATCCTCCGGTGATCCGGTGGAGTGCCGCGGAGGCTCCCTCGGTCGTCGAATTAGCCGACATGGCCATTGGATGGGTCGAGGACATGGAGTTTGAAGAAAAAAAAATACAACTCCAAAAAGGTGACCGACTGTGTATCTATACCGATGGAATCCCCGAAGCCATGGATGCCGAATTGAAGCAGTTTGGGAATTCGCAATTTCTTGAGATTATCGATCGCAACCGAACGAATTCACTTGAGCAGATTCTCGGCGATTTAATGACCAAGATTGAGCAATGGTGCCAGCCGAATGGACCCAAAGACGACGTCACTATTTTGGCAGTCGAGATTCTTTGAACGGTTTGACGCAGATTTCAAATCTTGTTGGACTTTTTTTGTCGCAACAAAATTCCCAAGCAACGCATGCTCAGGCACAATGGTGAGAGTCAAACGACTCCGTTGCGGTAGCCTGCCTGATGTAGCGACGCTGCTCGATCTGCTACAATCGGGCTTCTCCTTTTCGATTGCGTTTTATTTTCGTCGAGATCGTTATGCCTGCTCGCTGTCGTCTTTACTTTCTTTTTTATGCAATCGCTTTCGCCGCACCGTTGGCTGCATTGCCTGTTGCGGCGCATGAAGAAGGCAGGCAGAGGGAGACCGCCGGTCGGCCGCTTCGTGTGCTCGTCTATTCCAATACCGGCAACTACCGGCATCCGGAAATTCCTGCCCTGAACCGCTGGCTGGTTCTGGAGGGAAATAAACGGGGCATCGAGATGGACGTTACCGAACACTATCGCGATCTGAAGCGGCCCGTACTGGATCGCTACGACGTGTTGCTACTGAACAATGCCAACCAATTGGTAGATGTGATTCCTGAAGAGGAGCGCACGGCGGTGGAGCAGTGGTTTGCTGCGGGGCATGGCATTGTCGCCCTGCACGCCACACTCGTTCGGCAGCAGGGTTGGCCGTGGCTTTTAGATTTGGGTGGTTGTGATTTTGATAGTGACTCGATCTTTTTGAAGGCGCGCGTCGTGGTCGATCCGGACGCCAAGGACCATCCGACCGTGAAGGGACATGGGCCAGAGTTTTGGTATTCGGCCGACTGGACAAACCATACCCGCAGCGTGACTGGTCTGCCGGGCGTGCAGGTGCTTTTACGGGTGGATGAAAGTACCTACGAACCGGTCCGCAAAATGTTTCGCGAGTTGGGGGGGAAGCCGATGGGCGAGGACCATCCGATTGCCTGGACCACCGAAAAGGGAGGTGGCCGCTTTTTTTATACCGAACTCGGCCACGACGTGCGGTCACTCGATACCGATTTTGGCCGTCAGCACCTCTTTGAGGCAATTCGCTGGGCCGCTGGTACAGCCGCCCTGCCACGCGTGCTGCTTTTAGGAGACTCCATCTCGATCGGGTATCACCCGGCTGTGGCCTCGGCTCTCGATGGCCAGGCGGTTGTTGTGCGTCCCGAGGAAAGTTGTGAGGGGACCACGAAGGGAGTCGCTCAAATCAATACGTGGCTCGGGCTTGAGGGAGGAAACTTTGACGTGATTCACTTCAACTTTGGACTACACGACGTGAAGCGGGTGAAGGCGAATGGCCAAGCCTCGGACGATTCAACTGACCCGTCCCAGGCAGACTTAGAGACTTATGCCCGGCAACTTCGCGCAATCGTCGACGCGATCCTGGCAAGCGGGGCGACCCCCGTATTCGCGACCACGACGCCCGTCCCGCCCGGCGAGGTGCGGCCGCATCGCAATCCTGCCGATGTCGCACGCTACAACGAGGTTGCCCGCCGGATCATGCGCGAACACGAGATTGCCATCGATGACTTAAACCGGTTCGCCACGCCGCGACTTTCTGATATTCAGCGGCCGGTCAACGTGCACTTCACACCGGCCGGTTCTGAGGCCCTGGGGGGTGAGGTGGTCGGCTCCATCCGGCGCGTGCTTGGCGCACAAGTCGCCAAGGAGCGACCCGCTGCTGATCCTGCAGGTGCCCGCCCCTAACCCTCGCTCAAATGAAAACCGTCTTCAACTCAAATCGGGTGCGGGCGGGAAATCGAGTTCTGAGCCAAACACGTGGTTGAAGAGGTTGGTGTAGCTGACCAGCGCGATCATGGCCACCGACTCGGCAATTTGCCCATCGCTGTAACCGGCTTCTCTGACCGCTTCGACATCGGCATCATCGACGAATCCGTTGGTTTCGACCGTGCGAAAGACAAAACGAATCAGTGCGTTCCGCTTGGCGTTGCTTGAAGTGCCTTGACGAAATTCGATAATCTCTTCCGGCGTAAGACCTGCTTTCTGGGCCAGCATCGTATGGGCGGCCACGCAGTAGCCGCAATCGTTCTTTTCACTCAGGGAAAGATAAATCGCCTCGCGATCTTCCGCAGCAAGTTCACCGGCAGCCAGTGCTCCGGAAAGGCCGGTGTAAGCTTTGAGTGCGGCGGCACTGTTGCCCATGCCCTTAAAGATATTGATCACCTTGCCGAGCTTTTGC
>CAUZBD010000413.1:0-3277 GCA_963577795.1 Planctomycetota bacterium
GGTAACGAACAGGAAACATAAAGTGGTCGTAGACCGTCATCCCGGTAGGAGACCCATTTCCGGTTTCAGCAAAAGCGGGCAGACTATCAATGAAATAATCAGGCCACTTGGCCCAACCGCTCCGCCATCCAAATTCCGCACCAGGGATAAGATGGTTGCCGCGCGTAGGTCGATACCACGAACTACCTTGGTCCCATTCCATATCAGCATCCCAAGTGAAAAGATCTCCTTCCGCGTTGAAACTCATGTCATAGGGATTCCGCAGCCCTCCAGCGAATCGCTCAATCGGACCACCTGCGGGATCAATTCTTAGCACAACGCCACCGGGCGCTTTTCCGGAATTAGCGTGCCCCCGAGGATCTTCATATCTGGGAGTGACGAGATCGCCTTCATAAATATGACGATATGGACTGTCGGGTGAGAAGTCGGCGTCCAATTGCGAGAGATTGCCAAGCAGCAGATAAATCATTCCATCCGGTCCAAGTTGTAAAGCGTGGGGACCATGCTCCTGCATTTCTTCCGGGAAGGGCATGACTAAATCGATGTGGTCGATCACTCCATTTCGGTCATCATCCGAAAGGCGATAAAGTCCCCCGCCACGCGGACCATTGCCGGTCACCATGACTTGTCCATTCATGGGCAGAATGCCTTGGCAGCTTTTCACTTGTTCACAGTACGTTGTAACGGTCTCGGTAGTGCCATCTCGATCCATATCGCGGATCAACAGGAGTGGACCCTCTTCACGCGATGCAATGATGTTGCCAAATTCATCAAATGCCATCGCGATCAGCGAACCGGTATCTTCAGCGGGAGCAACTCCTTCGACACGAAACTCGGGACTGATGCGGAAGCGATTTACGTTACTTTCTTTTTGTGAAACACTTTTTCCTGCATTTGCCTCTCGGTTGTTTTCATTGGAGCCTGCGGCGACTGGTGTTTTCCAGATGCGAACGTCATCGGCGGCAGATAAAATCGTTGCCGGCTGCCAGCGACTATCGAGGAATTCAGACTGCTGCCAGTTGCCGTTTGACTGTAAGTTTGTTTTCCAAGTGGAATTGGTCACCATGTGGAACATCGCGTTCCGAGTTCCCCGCAGTGTGATTGTTGCCAACAGGCCTGCCGGTCCCGATTTATTTTTAATAGCTTCAATCGCGACGACATTACGACCGGAGCGAAGATAAGAGGCTAACACGTGACGATCCAAGCGTTCCGGACCACTTCCGGCTGCAACCTTGATTCCATTGACGTAGAGCGAATACTGATTGTCACAGGCAACATCGATCCACCCCTGGCTTTTTTCCGAGAGGACAAATGTTTTACGGAAATAGCAAATCCCTGCAGGCGTTTTTCCTCCTGTTCGCTCAGCCGACCAGATCCAATTGGCCACTGGTACGGCATCGGACTGCGCATAGGCGAACTCCCAAGGACTTAAAGTGGAAAGCAAACCCACCAGACCGATTATTGAGATGCAATAGTTCCGCGTGCGGACGCTGGCGGCAGAGTCCATCCGGTTTCTCCCTCTCCGCATGAAAAAAGATGCAGCGGGATTCCTTTCCCGACTACCTCACGTGACGAACGTTCGCCAACGTGGCAGCGGAGCTTACAAGCAGGTGGCTGCGGGGACAACACAGGTTTTCGCTCGCCTGACTGCACTGCTGGCAGAAACAGAGATCGAAAGAGGTAGGGTGTGGTGGAGAGAAGCAAAATGCCCTTGCTTGCCGGTCGATCGGGCTTGGGGTACCATCTCTGCTTGCAAACGAGGCCCTGTTTTCCGTTGACGATTGTGTGACAGAGGGAAGTAAAATGCATATGCGGCCCCGATTAATGCTTCTTTGGATTCTTCTGGCCACCTTCTGCGGATGTTCTTCTGCGACCTCAATCGACCAAGAAGATGAGATCGCCGAATCGGATGAAACCTTTGTTCTGGGCGATTTGCTTACGCCATTTGATCCACCGTCTCTTGAACAACTTGAGCAAACGGTGGCGGTAGGTGGTGGCTGGGTCGAACGACCCGTTCTCGACAGCCTGGAATTACTCCGCGCGCGGCAAGCCCAAGAGCCCGTCCTGGCGACGGTGGACGAGGCGATTGCGTTGCGGAATAACTCAAAAGAGGAAAATACAAAGATACTTAGTGCCTTGGGGCGGCTTCCAAAGAATGATAACGATGTCGACTATGCCGCCCAAATAACGCGGGCCACACCCCAAGCGCTCAATAACCAAAACCCACTGCTCGCCAGCACGATGACAGAGTTTGAGGTCTCGAGCCTGACCGGTTTTGGCCTTTTCGGGTTTGATTGGAATTTCACCCCGTACGCCTCTCCCGATGCGGTTGTTTCGTGGGAGACGAGCAAGGACGGGCTCTACGACAAAGTCATCATGCGGAACGACCTCCTTTGGAGTGACGGCACCCCCATTACAGCACACGACATTGAATTCAGTTTCAAAGTGATTATGTCTTCTCAGGTTCCGATCCGTGCGCAACGGACGGGCACGGAAGCCATTAAATATGTGAAGGCGTACGACGACCAGACGCTCGTTTATTTTCATAAGCGGGCGCTTCAGACGAATGTCTGGAATATCAATTTTTCGATCATTCCCAAGCACGTCTACGAAAAGTCAATTGCCGAAGATCCCACGCTGGTAGATAGCGATTACCATGTACGGCTTGAGGAAAAACCGGTGACCGGTGGTGGCTATGAGGTGATCAAGCGCGATCAGGTTGAAGTTATCCTCAAGCGACGGAAATCAGCCTATATGTTCGCTGGTAAGCAGGTCCGCGACAAACCCTTTTTTGAAATCGTCCGCTTACGGATTATTCCTGAGGCCAGTGTTCGTCTTTTGAGTTTAGAGGCTGGTGATATTGACGAGATGAATCTAGAACCGCAGCAATGGAGTGATCAAACGAATAACGAGGATTTTTATCGGCGATGCACCAAAGCGCGTGGCTTAGAATGGACAAGCTTTTCCTTCCAATGGAATGAGAATACGCCTTTTTTTGCGGATCCGAAGGTGCGTCAGGCGATGACCTGGGCCTTCGATCATCAGGAAATGCTTCACGTGCATCGCAAGGGTCTCGATCAACCCTGTACAGGAACCTATCACCCAACCTCCCGGTGGTACCCGGGTAGCGGAAATGCGGTTGGAGTCAAAATTGAACCCGTCCAACAAGATTTTGAAAAGGCAAAGCGACTACTCGATGAAGCAGGCTGGGTCGATACCGACGGAGATGGTTACCGCGACAAAGAGATCGACGGAAGAAACCGAAAATTTGAGTTCA
>CAUZBD010000414.1:0-3275 GCA_963577795.1 Planctomycetota bacterium
GCTCAACACACCATTGCTCGTCTGCGACTCCCGGTTGCGGGGCATCGGATCCTTGCCCCCCACTTTTTTGATCGGTGTGGTGTCAAAAAAGTTTTCGATCTGCCCTTCAATCGTATTGGCAGTGACCGCGTCGCGAAAAATATCTCCCGAAACGCAAGCAAAACCCGAGTAAATATGCGGAATGGGCATGGCTTCGGCGACCGCACCGGCTTCCGAGAAGCAGAGCGTCGGTCGGTTGCGCGAATAACCGGTCTTTTCCCAGGTTTCCTGCTGCTGTGAGTTGAGCAAGCGATCGACGTTAAACGGCTTGCCGGTGTAGAAGACCGAGGGATGCGTTCCCTTGACCAGATGCACAATGAGTTTGCCATCCTCGTCGAATTCAAAATCGAGCCCTCGTGTCTTTTGCCCGTTCGCCTTCATTTCCCGTCGATAGATATCGGCCACCACCCGCATGAGTACTTCGGCTTTTTGTCGATAGTTTGGTTTCACTTCTTTATCGGTAGGCACAAAATAGACCAATCGCACCTTGTAGGCCTTGCCAAGATCTTCAAGTGGTGGGGGGATAATATGTTTTGCGGAAGAACTTTTGTGTGCCTTCGCTGCAAAAGCAGACAAGGAGACAGCCATCGAAAGAACAACACAGGAGAGAAGTGTGCCGTAAAAAAATTTGACTTTCATAACAACCTCAAACTAGGGGCATCTCGCGAGAAAAAAGACAGGGGCAGGAAGGTTCAGTGTGCTGGATTCACTCTGCCGGGTCAATCAGCCCGAATCGGGGGGATTATGCGTCACTAAATTTCCACCTGTGGCCACAAAGGCAATCACATCGGCCAGTTGCTGCGGGGAAAGTTCTTTCTCCAGCCCTTCTGGCATCAAAGATCGGCCGTTGGTACGCAACTCACCGATTTGCTGTCGCGGTATCGTGTGTTGTTTCCCGTCTGCCGTACCAAGAACGACGTGGGCTTCGCTTTCAGAAAGAATCAACCCTGTAAAAAGTCGCCCTTCGAGTGTTTCAATCTGGTACTCCAAATAACGAGGTTCCACTGCTCGGTTCGGGTCGAGAATCGCAACCAAAAGCGATTCGGGAGTCCGATCGCGGAGGGCTGCTAGATTCGAACCGATCGCATGTCCCACCCCGGCCAATTGGTGACAAGCAGCACACTGCTTATCGAACACCAGTTTGCCCCGCCGTGGATCGCCATCAAGGCCTGCAACGTGCTCATGCGCCTTGAGCACGCGGCTTCGATCCGCATCCGGTGCTGCTGTAAACAATTTTTCTGCTCGAGCAGCGAGTTGCGGATCAGAAGCGTTGCGCAAACGCTGTTGTTTCCGCGTAGCAAGCAGCGTTGCCGGTAATTCACCCTGTTCAATTTTTTCTAAGAGCTTCGCCGGGCCCTCCGGCAACCGGAATAGCGCTTCGAGCACACCCGCTTGCCGCTCGGGGGCCCGGGTGTCAAGACCGGCAAGCAACCGCTTGATGGCCGCACTATCTCCGCGGCGTTCCAGGGCCGAAACGGCATAGGATTGTATCGTGGGCGTTTGTTCCGGTGCGAGTAATTCTGCGACAAGATCAAGATCCTCTTCGGTGCCTACATCAGGAGTCATCAGCAGACGCAGTGCATACCGCTTCTGCCCTTCGGTTGCCATTGGATCGGCGATCCACGCTCTGGCCATTTCCAGGAGGCCCTCAACCGCCTCAGATGGCATCTGAGATAGCACGTCGCGCACCTTGCCACCCTGCTCGCGGGTCGCATCCAGCCATTCGGCCAGGGCGTCGAGTTGCCACGGCAAAACGGTCTCATCCCTGCCGGCAATCGCACGGAGCACCGTCTTCTGCAGTTCGGCATCTGCTAGGTGTGCGGCGGAGGCAACCAAGGGGCGTAAAATATTTTTCATCAATTCTTCACCCAGATGCGGAGCGAGCCGTGCAAAGACTGCTGCTATATTTGCATCGGTAAGCGAACTGAGCGCGGCAGCCCGCAAATAGGGATCCGCAGCGTGTTCTCTCAATAACTGCCCTAGAAGTTGTGCTGCTTCCGCTGCATTCCACTCGCCCAGGGTATAGAGAAGCTGTAACTTCACGTGTGCGTCGGCATCTTCACCCAACGCCAGAAGTCGCTGTTTTAAAGCCGCAGACGGCGCGTGCAGGAATGCTTCGGCAAGTTGCACGGCACGACGACGCACTGCCGGATGCGGATCCTCGAGAGCTTTCAAAAGAGTTGCCTCTTCCAACTCCTCAAGCGCGTTCAATGTACAGAGCGCGTGCAATCGTCCCTGAGGCGTTTTTCCCCCAACCACCATCTGCTCAAGAGGTCGCGTCACTTTGGAATCAGCCTGCCAGATAAGCATCCGCTGCGCGAGGTCTCGGCGAAAACCACTCGGACTTTCCAATGCATCCACCAATTCGCTCGCAGCCAGCTGATCGTACGCCAGCGGTGGTCGCTGCTGGGAAGTGACCGGCCGGATCCGATAGATGCGCCCGCGGGCGTGTCCATCACGCACATTGGTCGTTCGCATCACTTCAGGATCGAGCCACTGCGGGTGCTCAATCACCCGGCGATACATGTCGGCCACATACAGCGCACCGTCTGGTCCGACGCGAATGCGGGTAGGACGGAACCAGGGATCGCTTGAGCGGAGAAACTCCGTTTGCTGATCCTCAGTAAAGCGTTGGCTGCGGAAGGTCACCCCGTCAGCAAGCAAGCGACGGCGGTGGATCAAGTTGTAGGCCGGTTCGCTGGTAAATGTGACATCTGCATAGTCGGGTCCAAACAGCGTATCCCGATACAGAACCGTGCTGCCAGCTGAGGTAAAGATAGCAGGAGCACCCAAAGGCCGAATGCTGCGCTTGCAGTGACTGATAATCCGCGCGAGGGGAAACACACGCCTGGACCCTTCGTAAATATCTCGAAATCCAGCGCTCAACTTCGCAAACGGGTTCCGGCTTAAATAGCGATCGGAGAGGACGTAGTGGAAAATCGGATTCGGGTTGTTGCAGCCGAACCAATTTCCCCAGTCGTCCCGGTCCCGGCCATACTGGGTTTGACCCGTGACCGCTTCGACGCGGTGGGCATCGGGGGCAATCCGGATATCGCGACCACGCACATCGACCGGATCGGCGCCCGCAGATACCTTTCCGCCACTACTTCCATTGGCCAGATAGACCCAGTGGTCGGGTCCATAGACGAGCCCATTGACCCGATGCTGCTGATTGCCGAGACCAAAACCGGTGAACAAAACCTGCCGCTGATCGGCCACATCATCCCCATCGGTAT
>CAUZBD010000415.1:0-3263 GCA_963577795.1 Planctomycetota bacterium
AATCTAGCGACCTTTTGCCAAACCTGGGAAACCGATCAGGTGCATCGACTGATGGACCTCTCGATCGATAAAAACCTGATCGACAAAGACGAATATCCGCAGACCGCAGAGATTGAACGTCGTTGTGTGCGGTTGCTGGCCGATCTGTGGAATGCCCCCGGGGGTGCGGTTGGTTGCTCGACGATCGGGAGCAGCGAAGCGGCGATGCTCGGTGGCATGGCAGCCAAATGGCGCTGGCGGGCACGGCGTAAAGAGGCGGGGCAGTCGTTCGATAAACCCAATATGGTGTGTGGAAGCGTACAGATTTGCTGGAAGAAATTCGCCCGCTATTGGGATATCGAGATGCGTGAAATTGAGATGACCGAAAAGAATCTGTGTATCAGTCCCGAAGATGTTTTAAAGCAGGTGGATGAAAATACCATCTTCGTCGTACCGACACTCGGGGTGACCTACCACGGACTGTATGAGGATGTGTTGGCCATCAGTGAAGCGCTCGATGATTTGCAGTTGCGCACCGGGCTCGATGTTCCGATTCATGTCGATGGGGCCAGTGGCGGATTTCTTGTTCCTTTTACGGATCCGGAGCACGCACCGTGGGATTTTCGACTCAAGCGGGTCAAATCGATCAATGCATCGGGACATAAATTTGGACTGGCGCCGCTCGGCGTGGGTTGGGTTCTCTGGAGGGAGCAGAAGGACCTACCGGACGACTTGGTTTTTCACGTCAGTTACCTCGGTGGCGATATGCCGACTTTTCAGATTAATTTTTCCAGGCCTGCAGGTCAGGTGATCGCGCAATATTACGACTTTGTGCGGCTTGGCAGAGAGGGGTATGCCATGATTCATGGCGGGTCCCATGCGGTGGCCCAATACTTTGGGTCGGAGATCGCCAAGTATAAACATCTTGAGGTCGTGCATGACGGCGACCCGCGGCACGGCATTCCCGCGGTCGTCTGGCGGATTCGTGAGGGATTGGACCCGGGCTACACGCTCTACGATGTTGCGGATCGTTTGCGGATGCGGGGTTGGCAGGTTCCTGCCTATCCGCTCACCGGGTCGCTCTCAAAAATCGGTTTTCAGCGGATTCTGGTGAAACGTGATTTCACCCGCGAGATGGCCGATCTTTTGTTGCAGGATATCAAAAATACGATTCAATACTTTAAAGCACATCCGGTAGACAATGCTTCTGGGGAGGACGCGCCGTTAACGTTCAATCACCTTTAAACGGCGTTTATTATTGAAGTGAGGCAGTGTTTTACCTCCGGGTAGCCAGTCATTAGAATGACGAGTTCATTGAAACCACGTGGGAAGGTAATTTTATGATTGCGGCTGGAATTTTCTTGTGTCTTTTCATTCTCCTTATTGTGACACTCCGCCGCCATGCCTGGCCAACGGTGTTTTTCTTTTTTCTCTCGCTCGGGTCGATCGCGTTGCTCTTTTTGCATCATGCGACTGATTCGTTGAAGCTGAACCTGTGAGCTAAAATATTCGAGTGGATGACTCTATGTCCCAAATGAACGAAGTCACGTCCAGTCACGAAGAACATTCAGCCTGGAAGTTGTGGCCGAGGATCGAATTTGTAATTCTGCACTTTTGTGTGCTGGCCATCTGTGCTGTTTTGGGTGGGGCGCTTTGGGTGCAGTTTGTGGCGGGTGAGTATCCGTGTCCGCTCTGTATCTTGCAGCGGATGGCCATGATTTTGTCTGCGATGGGTTCGATCTTTGTGATCACCCACGGGCATTATGCGCGCGTTCAGGGCTTTTCGGTGATGGGCCTGGGCTATGGGATGTCGATTCTTGCGGCACTGGTAGGACTTGCGATTGCAACGCGACAGATCCTCTTGCATATCGCGCCGGGTGATTTGGGGTACGGCAGTCCCGTCTTGGGAATGCATCTCTACTCCTGGGCGGCGGTGGTCTTTTTAGTGGTGTTGCTGGTGAGTGGACTGATGTTGATTTTCGGGCGGTCACCAATTCTGCACTGCCCGGTCTGTCATGAAGCAGAATCACCGGAAGACTCGAAAAAGAAATTTCTGCGACTCCGTTGGTATTCGTGGTGTATTTTCTGGATCTTTGGCGCGATTATCTTTATCAATGTGTTTGCGACCTTTGCCGAGTCGGGCTTTCATGCGTTCCTGCCCGACAATCCGAGCAGCTATCGTTTGTTCGAAGAGTAAACGCCTTGCAAGGCGCGGTTTGTATCGGCTGAAAAGACTCGGTGTCGGGCACACGCCATCCTGTGCATTCTATACGCTTCGTCTTCGCCGCGCGACTTGTAAAAGGTGTGAACTTTCGTACGGTGGAGTAACCTGTCGCATTGAATAATGGTTCGATGCAGAGACAAAACGTTATCCCTTCGACGGAGTCTTACGAAAGGCGGCTGCCATGATGCGACGTATCCCGATTTCCATGCTTCTTGCAAGCATTGCTTTGGTCATGCCCATTCTTGCTGCCGAGCAATCAGAGAATGATCGCGATGACGCGGCGGCTATCGATGCCTACGTCTATCTCTACCCGCTGATCACAATGGATGTCACGCGACTGCAGATGGTCAATGTTCCCGAGACTCAAGAAGGCGGGATGAACGCACCGATGAATCAATTGTTTCATTTCCGTGCTTTTCCGGAGGCAGACTTTAAAACGGTGGTGCGACCAAACTTCGACACTCTTTACTCTTCACTTTGGGCCGACATGACCGAGGGGCCGGTGATTGTTACCGTTCCTGATTCGGAGGGCCGGTATTATCTTTTGCCGATCCTCGATATGTGGACTGATGTGTTTGCCGCTCCCGGATGGCGAACGACCGGTACCGGTCCGGGGCACTTTGCCTTTGTTCCACCAGGTTGGGAAGGGGAATTGCCGGAGGAAGTCACGCGGATCGATTCCCCCACGCCGTATGCGTGGATGATCGGTCGCACCGAGTCGTCGGTCGATAGCTACGATGCGGTGCACCAATTTCAGGACGGTATGAAGGTGACGCCGCTGGCGGATTGGGGAAAGCAGCCTTCGCCGAAGAAATATGCGGTCGATCCGGACGTCGACATGAAAACACCCCCGCTCGATCAGGTGAATAACATGCCGGCCCAAGATTATTTTAATTACGGCGCCGAGCTGATGAAGTTGCACCCGCCGCACATCGTTGATGCCGATATCGTGGCGAGAATGAAACGCGTGGGTCTCGAACCGGGCAAGGATTTCGATTACGACCAGCTGAGTCCTTCGGCCAAGAAGGCCATCGACAAGTCGGCGAAGGAAGGCCTGGAA